>NZ_JAKZFK010000020.1:0-82602 GCF_022549315.1 Aeromonas sp. MR16
CCTGAGCGTGTCTGTCGGCGATGGAGCCAACCCGGTGATCAGCGCCGTGACCGGCACCGAGATGACCGAGGCCAATCAGGGGGCCAAGGATGTGGTCAGCCACATGAGCTTCACCGTGAGTCACGGCGCCGATGCCCTCGATGCGACCAGTTTGAAGTTCGATATCGGTGCCATCCAGCAGAGTCTGGACGGCAAATACAGCAGCCACGGCAGCCCTGTGACCTTCACCCTGGACGCTGACGGCTCCCTGGTGGGCACCAGCGCCGACGGCCGCACCGTGCTGCGCGCCGAGCTGGATCTGGTGGATAACAACGGTAACTGGAGCGTCACGGCCAAGGTGACCCTGAGCGGTGAGCTGGATCATCAGGGCAACGAGTCCCTGGATCTGCCGCTGACCGTGACCCTGACCGACAAGGACGGTGACAGTGTTTCCACCGACTTGCCGCTGGTCATCAAGGATGGCAACGCGCCTGGCTTCGTGGCGGGCAGCGGGGTGAGCCTGGATGAGGGCAACCTCGATGGCAGCAACACCCTGACCGGCACCGGCCACTTCACCGTGGACGCCGGCTCGGATCGGGTGAGCGAAGTGTCGTTTGCCGATATCGCGGAGCAGCCAGCCCTGACCGCGCTGGGCCAGAGCGTGAAATACGAACTGGTGGACGGCGATGCCAGTATCCCGGGCAATCAGATCCTCAAGGGCTATGTGGAAGTCAATGGCCAGCGGGTCGAGGTGCTGCAGGTCGAAATCAGCGGCAAGCTCGACAACGCCGCCAACAACGGCTTCGACTACAAGGTGACCCTGTTCGAAGGGGTGCACCAAGCCAACGGCAGCAGCACGGATCTGCCGTTCAAGATCAATGTCGTCGACAGTGACAAGGGTGCGGGCAACAACGACAGCACCAGCGGCACCCTCAACGTCAGCATCGGCGAGGGGAACAACCCGACCATCACCCTGACCGGGGTGACCCTGAAAGAAGGGCGCTTCGACGGCGCCGCCAGCGGTGCGACTGGCGACGATCAACACGCCACCGGCCACCTGACCATCACCGCCGACTCGGATCCCGTGGTGGACGTGCGGCTGACCCTTTCCGGCCAAGTATTGGATGCGAGCGGCAACCCCATCACCCACAACGGTGAGGCCCTGACCTGGCAGGAAGTGCCGGGCAGCAACGGCCACAGCTTCCAGGCGATCAGCCAAAGCGGCACCCTGGTGTTGACGGTCACCCTGCCGAATGTGCCGGGCCGCATCGAAGCTCACAGCGACGCGACCCTGGACTACCAGGTGACGGTGCACACCAACCTGGATCACGGGGCGAGCGACAACCTCAACCTGAGCCTGCCAGTACAGGTGACCGACAGCGACGGCTCGGTGATCAATGGCAGCACTAACGTGGTGATCACCGATGCCGCCGATCCGTTGATCTCGAATATCGAGTCCGTGCGGGTTGAAGAGGCGGATCTGGATGCGAGCAACACCCAGCACCCCGGCACTACCCCGACCGAAAGCGGGGAGGCCGCAGGGGGCAAGGTGACCATCGGCGCCGGCTCGGACAGGGTTGCCTCCCTCGAGCTGGATGTGGCGGCCTTCAATCAGGCGAATCACCTCACCTCCGGTGGCAAGGAGATCACCCTGGCCGCCCATAGCCCGGGTTGGTATCTGGCGAGCGCCGAGGGTGGCAAGCCGGTGTTCTGGATCCACCTCGACGTCAACGGCAGCTACAGCTTCCATCTGGTAGGCCAGCTCGATCACGGTGCCCAGGGCAAGGATGAGCTCGGCATCGAGATCCCCCTGTATGTGACCGACCATGACGGGGATCGCAGCCCCAACGTGACGGTCGAAGTGCAGGTGCAAGATGACATGCCGATTGGCACCAGCCTGGCCCATAACCTGAGCGAGACCGGCAGCGTCGTAAACGGCGATCTGCTGCCCCCCGCCAACGAGGGGGCCGACGGCGCCAGGGTGGCCTCGGTCACCGTCAACGGTGAGGTGCATGCCATCAACGGCAGCCTGACCCTGGATGTGATGAGCCCGGATGGCAAGCAGGTGATGGGATCCCTGACCATAGGTGAGGACGGCAACTACAGCTTCACACCAAGGCCAGGTTTTGATCACGATGCCGCCAGCCTCAGTCAGCGCATCACCGCCCAGATCGTTGACGGCGATGGCGATACCGCCGAGAGCACCCTGACCCTCAATCTGGAAGACGAGGCGGTGCGCTTCACCGTGAACGGGGCGACCGGGCAGGAGGATCAGGGGGCCCAGGATCCGAGCCAGGGCATTGCCATCAACATGCAGCTGGACATCGGTGACTTCGACAGGGGTGAGCACGTGGATCAACTGCTGATCCAGGCCCCCGCCAACGCACACGGCACCTTCTACTACAACGGGGTGGCGCTCACCACCACGGCCGATGGCAAGTGGTTCATAGTGCCGCCCGAGGCCATGGTTACCAGCGACAACGTTCACTACAGCACCTCGGGTCTGACCTTCGTGCCGGCGGACGACTGGTCGAGCTGGAGCAACAACAAGCAGCCGCTGCACTTCCAGGTACAGGTGGAAGTCGGGGTCACCGAGGGGACCCCACCGCCGGCGATAACTGGAGATCTCGCCATCACGGTGCAAGGCATCGCCGACAAGCCGGAATGGGATGCCAATAGTACGCATCAGCACTACAGCATCGACGAGGATGGCAACGGCATCGCCCTCAATGTGCAGGCCAACCTCATGGATACCGATGGCTCAGAAACCCTGAGCTACCAGATCGAGTGGACGTCCGGCCAGGGCAACCTGACCCTGAACGGCCAGGAGCTCAAGCCTGATGCCAACGGCATCTATACCGTCAGTGCTGGCGACATCAACAAGATCAATGTGGTACCCGGCAAGGATTACAGCGGCGACATCAAGCTCTCCATCACCCCGGTCAGCACCGAGAAGACACCTGTGGTGAGCGGTCAGGAGAAAGCGCTCGGCGACAGCATAGAGCTGGTGATCAACGTCAACCCGCAGGCGGATGACGCCAAGCTGACCGTGCGCGAGATCCAGGGCAAGGAAGACACCCTGCTCAATCTGGGCAGCAAGATAGTCCTCAGCCATCTGGGAGATACCGCGGACGGCTCGGAGCAGATGTTTGTGCGCATCAGCGGCCTGCCCGCCGGCGCCACCCTGCTGCTCGGCGGGGTCGCGGTTGCCATGGATGCGAACGGTTATTACGAGGTGCCCTACGATCGCATCAATGAACTGCAACTGCAGCCGCCGAAGGATAGCAACGTCGACTTCGAGCTCACCATCAAGGGGGTGGTGAAGGACACAGCCACCCTGACCGATGCCAACGGCCAGACTCATGTGGTCGTCAACGAGAAGGAGACGGGTTCCCAGAGCCTGCACGTGGATTTGGTGGGGGTAGTGGACGCCCCACACTTCGATCTGACCAGCACAGGCTGGACCCCGGAAGGTAGCGGCTACAGCATCACCATCGATGAAGATGGCAAGGCACCGCTGAACTTCAAGCTCGAGTCGGGGGAGACGACGGGTGACGGCTCCGAGAGCCTCAACCTGGTGCTGGAGGGCTTGCCGGAAGGGGCCAAGGTATTCGATAACAGCGGTAATGAGGTGACTCTGACCTTCGCCGGTCTGGATGCCCGGGGCAATCCCCTCTATCAGGTCAATGTGTCGAGTCTCGGCAACCTGCAGATCCAGCCTCCGCCCAACAGCACCGCCGATATTCACCTCATCGGCCACGTGGTGGTGACCGAGAACGACGGGGATCACAAGAGCTTCGACGTGCCGCTCACCATCAAGGTGGAGCCCGAGATCGATGCCAGCAACTATGACAAGACCAGTCATGGCCTGGAAGACCAGTATGTGGTGCTCGACTGGCATCCAACGCTGACCGATGGTGCCGAGCAGGTGACGCACCTCAGCCTCTCCGGCATCGAGCCCGGCTACGAGATCTGGATACGCGTGGGTGGTGTCGAAACCCAGCTCAGCGTGAACGGCGGTGTCGTGGACTTGAGCGATGCGGATCTGCAGAGCCTGCTCAGCGGCGGCCAACTGCTGGTACGGGCACCGGAGGACAGCGACAAGGACACCCATATCCAGAGCCACGTGACTGTGACTCAGCATGACGTGGACTCCGGCGCCATGGCCCAGAAGGTGATCGACGGCAACCTGCACGTGGATATCCAGGCCGTGGTAGAGCCCGATGGCAATCTGGTGCAGACGGGCGGGGCGCTGGAGAGCCCGGACGGGCACGATATCCCGCTCAATGGGGTCTTCGCATTCGAGGATCTGGATCCCAGCAGCGTCGAGACCATCGACTATCTGGTGATCAGCGACCTGCCACCGGGCTTCGTGGTGATAGGCGGGATCAACGACGGTTACGGCAACTGGACTGTGCCCCACGATGCCCTCGGCAGTTATGCCTTGCGCTCTCCCGATGGCTTCACCGGCACCGTCAACTTCAAGGTGAGTGCCCAGGTCGTCGACTTGAGCGATGACGGGGATGTGAGCGCCAGCGTGCGCAAGGACTTGAACGCCAGCGCCGACTTCCATGCGGCCACCCATTCGGGTCAAATTGCGGCGGATGTCACCTTCGACAATGTCCAGCACATCACCGGGGTGGAGGATCACAGCGTCGACTTCGGCAACCAGCTCAAGAGCATGATCACCCTGGGCACGGCGGACATCGGCGATGACGAGCTCAGCATCGTCATCACCGGCCTGCCACCCGGCGTGAGCGTGCAGGGGCTCACCTTTGACTTCGTCAACGGCGAGTACCTTATCAAGCTGCCGGGTGGCCTCGGCGATCTCGACAAGCTGACGCTTTCCCTGCCGGAGGACTATGCGGGCGACGATCTGAGCCTGCACGTGCGGCTGGTCAACACCGACACCCTGAGTGGCGATACCAAGACGGCGGATCAGGACATCCGCCTCTCCATCACCCCCGAGGTCGACGTCAATGGCGGCAACGATGGCATGCCGAGCCTGCAGCTCGATGTGAAGGATGTGAACGGTGACGGCCAGCCGGACAACCTGGAAGACACCGAGATCCACCTCGATCTCTCGGTCAAGCTGGCGGACATCAGCCCCTCGGTGGCCAATGGTGGCCTCGAGACGGTAGAGAAGGTAACCGTGACCGTCGATGCCAAGTACGGCCACTTCCTCGATGCCAACGGCAATCCCGTCCAGGCGCTGGTGGTGGATGCCAATGGCCTCAAGGATCTGGTGTTTATCCCCAAGGAGCATTTCAGCGGTCAGGTGCCGCTCGATGTGACTGTGGATATCCTGGATACCGCCACCACTGGCACGGATACCGGCAGCTGGAGCGGACAGGTAGGCTTCGAGGTCAAACCGGTCAACGATCCGGCCAAGATCACCGTGCACGACGTGCAGGGGGGTGAGGATGGCAGCGTCAATCTGGGGGGGGTCGGCGCCGAGCTTATCGACACCGACGGCTCCGAGCAGATAGTGGGGCTGCAGATCACCGGAGTACCGGATGGCTTCACTCTGTCGGCCCCGGCGGTCAACAATGGCAACGGCGTCTGGCAGATACCCGTGGGGACCGATTTCTCCACCCTGACCCTGATCCCGCCGGCCGATTTTAGCGGCAGCGTGGATCTGACCCTGACCGCCTACACCCTGGACAATGGCCTCAGCGTTCCCCTTGGGACCAGCGGCAACTTCACCGTCACCGTCAATCCGGTGGGGGATGCCATCATCGCCGACATTGAAACCAAGGCAAGTGGCATCGAGGGGGACGTGATCACCCTGAACCTGGGGCTGGAGACCCGGGATACCCAGGCTACCGGCGGCAGCGCCGGCAACGTGCACGAGAATGGCCCCGAACAGGTGCGGGTCACCATAGAGGGCGTGCCTGATGGGGCACAGATCCGCCTGCCAAACGGGGTCAATGGCACAGTGGTGGATCTTGGCAACGGTCGCTGGCAGGTCACCACGGATGGTACCAAGCTGGACGCTATCGAACTGGTGACCAATGACGCCAATGGCGCCCTGGATCTTAAAGTCACGGCTCAGAGCCTCGACAACGGCGCCCTCGGCCCCGAGGTCAATGGCACCATTCACGTGGACGTGAGCCCGGTCAATGACGCGCCCATCAACGTCTTGCCAACGGATCCCCAGGTGGCGCAGGAGGATCAGCCCTTCGTCATCCAGGGTCTGCAGGTGAAGGACGTGGATGCGGGCAGCGGCGACATGAAAGTGACCCTGTCGGTGGAGCATGGCACCCTCAATCTGCCATCGGGCAGCGGGGTGACAGTGGTGGGCAACGGTAGCGGCTCTCTGGTGCTGACCGGCTCGCTGGATGCCATCAACGCCCTGCTCAATGGCGGCCTGACTTATCAGGGCAACCCGGATTATCACGGCGGCGACAACCTGACCATGGTCACCAATGACAATGGCAACACCGGCAGTGGTGGGGCGCTGAGCGACACCGACGTGCTGCCCATCGAGGTGCAACCGGTCAACGATGCCCCCGTCAACGTGCTGCCAAGCGATCCCCAGGTGGCGCAGGAGGATCACCCCTTCGTCATTAATGGCTTGCAGGTGAAGGACGTGGATGCGGATGGCGGCGCCATCGAGGTGACCCTGTCCGTCGAACACGGCACCCTCAATCTGCCGGCGGGCAGCGGGGTGACTGTCACCGGCAACGGCACAGGATCCCTGGTGCTGAGTGGCTCGCAAGATGCCATCAATGCCCTGCTAAGCGGTGGCGTCACCTATCAGGGTGAGCAGGACTTCAATGGCCAGGATGCCCTGACCATGGTGACCAACGACAATGGCAACACCGGCAACGGCGGCGCCCTGAGCGACACCGATGTGCTGCCCATCGAGGTGCAACCGGTCAACGATGCCCCGATCAACCAGGTGCCGGACGCCATGCAAGTGAAGGAGGACGGTTCTCTGTCCCTGTCCGGCATCAGCGTCAAGGACGTGGACGCCGGCAGTGCGCCCCTGTCCATGGTGCTGCGGGTCGAGCACGGGGTGCTGACCCTGCTCGGGGCGGCGGGCGCCGTCAATGTGCAGGGGGCGGGGACCAATGTGATCACCCTGGTGGGGTCGCTCGATGATCTCAACGCGCTCATCAATGGCAACCTGCACTACGAGCCGGCCAAGGACTTCTGGGGTCAGGACAACCTGACCATCACCACCTCGGATCAGGGCAACACGGGCGCTGGTGGCGTGTTGACCGATAGCTCCACCGTTGGCATCCAGGTCACCGCCGATGCGGACGATCCGCTCTTGAGCCTGGGGACCCACGACATCCATGCCCTGCAAGGGGCCTGGGTGCCGCTCAATCTCAGTGCCAGTGTGGTCAATCCGGAAACCGGCGAGCTTTCGGTGCGGATCCAGAATCTGGGCAGTGCCCAGGTGGTGGATGAGCACGGCCAGAGCGTAGGCCATGCCGACGGCACTGACTGGCTGCTGCCCATGGATCAGTCGGTACCGCTCTACCTGAGCGGCCTGACTCCGGGGGATCACGCCCTGATCCTGACGGCCGAGTCGAGCGCGGGTGGCAATGTCCTCAGCTCGGCCCAGGAGACCCTCAACATCCATAGCCAGAGCGGTCATGACTTGCTGGGCACGGCTCAGGCGGACTGGTTGTTTGGCTCAAGCGGTGACGACAGGATCCTGGGCGGGCTGGGGGATGACGTGCTGCGCGGTGGCCAAGGCAACGACACCCTGACCGGCGGCGACGGCAGCGATCTCTTCGTGTGGGGCAGCGGTGATGAGGGGACGGCGGGGCAACCGGCCATCGACACCATCACCGACTTCCAGCCGGCCCAGGGGGACAGGATCGATCTGGCGGACCTGCTCAAGGGGGTGACCGACAACAGCGTGGATGGCTTGCTCAATCACCTCTCCGCCTCTGTCACCGCCGGCAGCGGCGGCCTGAGCGATGTCAGCCTGTCGGTGTCGCCGGCGGGGGATGGTCATGTCACCCAGCAGATCACCCTGAAGGACGTGGATCTCAGTGGCTGGAACCTGAGCGGCTCCTCCTCCCACGACATACTGCAGTCCATGCTGGATCAGCACAGCCTGATCATCCAGCACCCTTGATAGAGAGGGGCAGATAAAAAGAGCCGGCAATTGCCGGCTCTTTGTTTTTCTGCGCGATTGTTTTTAGGTTATGTCGTCATTCATTGCTGATATAGAAGGTTACCTGTTCTGGATTGATGGTTGGCAGTGTTTATCCCTTATGTCAGCGCCTGAGCCAGCGGATGGAGCTGGTGTTCACAAGGGGGCAGGTGTGCTCAGCTCGCCTTACCCCTACCCGTCAGGCCAGCGCCTGGGCCAGCAGATGGATGGGGTGCTCGCAACGGAACGGCGTGCTCATCTCGATCTGCCACTTGCAGGTCTCGCAGTCGGTAATGACGAGATCAGGCTTGAGGCGGTTTATCTGATCAAAGAGCCCTTCGCCTATGTCCTGACTGGTCTGGTAGTTCTCCGACTTGAAGCCGTAGGTGCCGGCGATGCCGCAGCACTGGGAGTCCAGTACCGTCACCTTGACTCCGGGAATGGCCCGCAGCAGCTCGAGCGTGTAGATGACGCCCCCCATCTTCTCCATGTGGCAGGGGGTGTGGTAGGCAATGTGCAAGCCCAGCGGCTTCATGGCCGGTTTGTTGCCACGATAGAACTCGTTCCACAGGAAGCGGGTCACCAGGGAGATGCGATCCCGCACCCTGTGGTTGTCCTGCTCCAGCAGGTGGGGGTATTCGTCTCTCAGGGTGAAGCCGCAGGTGGAGGAGGTGGCCAGGAGCGGCATCTCGTTGCCAAGCAGGGTGTTCTCCAGCTGCTGGATGTTGAAGGCGGCCTGGCGCTTGGCCTTGTCCATGAAGCCGTTGGCGATGAGCGGCACGCCGCAGCACTTCTCCCGCGCAAGCAGTTGCACGCCGATATTCATGGCGTTGAGTACCTGCACCAGCTCCTTGCCGAGCTGGGGATGGTTGTAGTTGACGTAGCAGCCGTGAAAGTAGGCAATCTGGCGCTTGTAGCTGGCCTGGTTAGCCTTCTGCTTCTTGTACCAGCCGCGGAAGGTGCCCTGGGAGTACTTGGGCAGATCGCGGTGGGAGGAGACGCCGAGGGCCTTGTCCAGCACCAGCTTCATGGGTTTTAGGCCGGTGGTGAAGTTGACCACGGGCGCCATCAGGGTGGACATGCTGCCCATCAGATCCGTGTGGGAGAGCACGAACTCGCGGATCCCCGGCTTGAAGCCGCCGTACTGGTGCTTGGCCTTGGCGATGATGTCACCGATGCGCACCCCGCTCGGGCAGGCCACCTCACAGCGCTTGCAGTTGGTACAGTGCTTGAGGGCGCTGTCGAACAGCTCGGGGCTCTTGATGCGCAGCCGCTCCCCGTCGGGGCCGGCCTGTTTGGGGCCAGGGTAGGCGGGGTTGGCCTTGGCCACCGGGCAGTAGGCGGTGCAGACGGTGCATTTGATGCACTGATCGAAGGTTTGGTTGGCGTGATCCAGTAGCATGATTTACTCCTCCCTGGCCGGATTGAAAGCACAAGAGACGCGGCAATAGGATGATCTGGCGGACAGTCGACTGTCCGCAGTGGCATAGGGCAGGGCAGTCATCTCAGACCCCCGCCAGAATATGACCGGCGACCTGCCAGCCGGTGGCGACGGCGACCCCGGAGCCCGACCCTTCGCGCACTGGGTCGTAGTGCGCCAGCACGCTGCCGGCGCCATAGAGGTTGCTGAGGGGCTTGCCACCGCGCAGCACCCGCAGCTGGGCGTCGGTCTTGACTCCGAAGCCCAGGAAGGGGTGGTGGTCGAACAGGCGGCGACCGGCCCAGGCGTCGCGCTCCGGCAGGCTCAGCACATCGGCATCGAAGATGGGCTCGCGGATGCCGCCGAGGCGCGATTCGAGCCCCCGGCTGAAGAAGCTGCCGGAGGCGAGCACGAAGTGTTCTGCCTCGAACAGCTGATCGTCGCCGTTCTGGCTATGAACCCCGATCACCCTATCTCCCTCATAGCGGGCGCCCAGCACCCGCTCGCTGGTGAGGAAGGTGCCGCCGAGGGCCAGGAAGCGGCGCTTGAGCGCCTCCTGCATCCGCATGCCGATGAGGGACGGCGGCATGGTGGCGACTTCGCGAATGGTGCAGCCGGTGCGTTTCTCGAGCTCGGCGAGGCGCGGGCCGACCAGCCCCAGGGAGAGGCAGGCGGGCAGCACTATGTGGCGGCAGCTTGGCTCGCCGCATTCCCGTACCATGCGGGTTATCTCGCGGGCGAGATCCGCCAGCAGATCGGGCTGGTCGCCCTTTTGTTTGTCAAACAGGCGGGCTATGTCGGCGGAGCGAAACTCGTGGGGATTGCGGCTGAACTCGGCCAGCTGGGGCAGCCGGATCTCGCCGGTCAGGATCCGGCAGTGGGCGAAGCGAGGCTGAATCGCCAGATTGGCCGCCGCCAGCGCCGGGTGAAAATCGCGAAAACCTTCCAGAGTCGCCAGCAGCAGGCTGTTGGGGACAGGGGCATCGGTGACGCAGGCGCAGGTATCGGGGGAGAGCCAGGTGGCCTTCAGGGTACCGATGGGGGTCAGCCGCTGGTGGTTGTGCTCCTGGCGAAACAGGGCCAGTCCCTCCAGGGCGCAGTGGCGCTGCAGATCCGCGAGGCTCGCTGCTATGTTGGCGAGCCCGACCTTGGCGTAGGGATGATCAGGGTGCGCGGCCAGGAAGGCGGGCAGGGCGGTGCGGGGATCCCCGGGACCGTCCAGCAGATCGACCGAGCCGGAGGAGAAGTGAAGCGCGCTCTGGCCCGAGGCCATCAGCAGGGTGCGCTGGCCCGCCTCGGCCAGACGCAGCGCCGCCGACAGCCCCGCCATGCCACCACCGATAACGATGTTGTCGAATTTCATGATGGCTCTCCTTGAGTCGATGATACGGGCTCGGTGCCGGTCTCCGGGGTGGCGGCAACCAGCTGGGGCGCCGTCCATTCGCCGAGGCCAAACAGCCCCTCGTAGATCCAGTAGGTAAATTCGGTCTCCCGCAGGGCATCCCCCCAGAGCACGGGGCGGGTCCCCTTGTGGCGCTCCTCCAGGAACTGGCGCAGCATGACACAAGCCTCGCGGCCGTCGGCCTTGCCGTACTCCTGCATCAGGCCGGCGGCGCGGTAGGCGCACAGCTCTCCCTGACAGGGGCCCATGCCGAGTCGGGTGCGGCGGCGCAGATCCACCAGGTTGTCCACGTCCAGCTCCCGCAGGGCGTATTCGATTTCGCCCGCGGTCACCATCTCGCACTCGCAGATGAGGGCGTTGGCCTTGGGGTTATCCCGGAAAAACGCGATGACCCGCTCGCCGTGACGATACTGGGCCGAGCCTTCGACCGGGACGCTGAGGCCGGGGGCGGAGACCTTCTCCGGCTCCCGGGAACCCGGCAAGGAGAGCTCGGCGGTGCGGCAGGGCCGGCTGTTGCCAAGCTTGTTGGCGATGAGATCGGTGGCCCACTCGGCCATCAGCCGGTAGGTCATCAGCTTACCGCCGGTGATGGTGTTGAAACCCTTGAGGCCGTCCCGCTCTGCGTGATCCAGCAGCACTATGCCGCGGCTGATGTTGCGGCCGGTCTCGTCGCCGTCTACCGCCACCAGCGGGCGAACCCCGGCGTAGGCGCGCAGCAGGCGGGTGCGGGCCATGATGGGGGCGAGCTTGATCCCCTCGCGCAGCAGCACCTCGACCTCCTGGGGATCCACGCTCAGCTGATCGATCTTGTGGTAATCGATGCGGCTCGAGGTGGTGCCGATGAGGGAGATGGTGTCGCCCGGCACCAGAATGTCCGCATCCGCCGGTTTGCGGGCGCGGTTGAGCACCATCTGGTTGATGCGGTAATCCATGATGAGCAGGGAGCCCTTGGCCGGGAACATGCGGATGCCGAGATCGGCATACTCGCAGATCTGCTGGCCCCAGATGCCGGCGGCGTTGATCACCTCCTGACACTCCACTTCGAACGCCTCGCCGGTGCGAGTGTTGATGGCCCTGACACCGTGGACCCTGTCCTGCGTGCGCAAGAGCCCCAGCACCTTGCTGTGGGTGAAGATGCGGGCACCGTGCTCTTTCGCATCCAGCACGTTGGCGGCGGCGAGGCGGAAGGGATCGACGGTGCCGTCAGGCACACGAATGGCACCGATCAACGCCGGGTTGACGTTGGGTTCGAGGCGCAGCGCCTCGCGGGGATCCAGCTGCTGGGTCGCGATGCCTGCTTGGGCGCAGGCGGCCATGAAGGTGGTTTGAAAGCCGATGTCATCTTCCGGCAGGGTGACGAAGAGGCCGCCGGTGTCCTCGACGCAGTGGCTGGCGATCCGCTTGAGGATGCGGTTCTCCTGAATGCATTCCCGGGCGGATTCCGGATCCGTCACCGCGTAGCGGGCTCCCGAGTGGAGCAGGCCGTGATTGCGGCCCGTGGTGCCTGCGGCGATGTCATCCCGCTCCAGCAGGACGCAGTCGATGCCGCGCAGCGCGCAATCGCGCATGATGCCGGCGCCGGTGGCACCGCCGCCTATGATGACGACTTCCGTGGTTATTCTTTTCATTCTTGACCGTCTCATCTCGTCCAGATGGGGCCAGTGTGGCGCCTTCCAGGTCAAAAATGTTTGATATGGGCCAAGTTAATGTTCGCAAACGCTCACAAATGCCAAGCTAATGAACAAAGTGTGATTGTTATCACAGAGGAAGAACGGAAAAAGGGGCCCGGGGCCCCTGTTCTCTGGCGTCATGACGGCCAGTCTGGTTGTTATTTATGCTGTTAAAATCAGTTTTTCATGTCGTTTTCACCGCCACGGGCGGAGTGCCCGGGATCTTCGCTCATCAGCCGCAGCATTTCTTGTGCTTCTTGCCGCTGCCACAGGGGCAGGGATCGTTGCGGCCCACCCGCAGCGGCGCCGGATCCTGCTCGCCGTCGGTGTAGACCCAGCGCCCCTGATAGCGCACGAAGCGGGAGCGTTCGTGCAAACAGTGGCGCTCATCTCCCTCCACAAACCAGGCCTTGAACTCCACCGTGCCGGCGTCATCGGCTGGGCCGCCTTGGGCGGCGAGGATCTCCAGTCCATCCCAGCGGGTATCGGTCTGGGAGAGCTGCTCCGCCGTCAGTGTTCCCAGGAAATCCGGGTGCCAGCTGTGCACCAGATAGTCGCCAAGCCCCAGCACGAAGGCGCTGTAGCGCGAGCGCATCAGCTGCTCTGGGGTGGTGGCGTGCTGGCCGGCGTGCAGCGCACCGCAGCACTGGGGGAGAGAAAGGGCGGAACCGCAAGGACATTGGCTCATGAGTCAGTTTATCGGGTCGATATAGAAGGTGGCGGGATTGTAGCGAAAGCGGCCCCCCCTCGGCCAGCAGGTCGAACTGGTAGGAACGGAACACCCACATAAAAAAGGCTAAAGGAAGTACAAGATGACTCTGAAACAGAAGATCCTGTTATTGGGCGCTATCCCCGTGCTGCTGATGGCCCTGGTGGTCAACCTCAGCAACTATCTGATTTCCAAGAACGATCTGGAATCTGAACTGGTAGTGGCGCGGGACAAGGCGGTCAAGGAGCGCAAGGAGTTGCTCAGCAGCTACCTGATGCTCGCCAAGACGGCCATCGAAAAAGAGTATGCCGCGCCGGACAGCCCCGAGGCACGTGCGCGAGTGAAGGAGATCCTGCGGCCATTGCGCTATGGCAGCGATGGTTACTTCTTCGTTTACGACTTCAAGGGAGATACCGTGCTGCTGCCCACCCGCCCCGAGGTGGAAGGTAAAAACCGCTGGCAGGACAAGGATGCCAAGGGCACCCTGCTCATTCAGGAGATCATCAAGGCGGCGCAGCAGGGGGACGGTTACTCGGAGTACTGGACCAACAAGCCGTCCCTCGGTCGCGATGCCCCCAAGCTCTCGTTCAACCTGGTGCTCGACAAGTACCAGTGGGTGGTCGGCACCGGCTTCTACATCGATGACATCGACAGCGAGCTGGCGGCCCTGCGCAGTGAACGCGAGAGCAACATGCACGCCTCCCTGCAAACCGGGGTGCTGCTCATCTTGCTGATCCTGGGGGTGACCCTGGCGGCCACCGTGGTGATCAGCAACAGAGTCACCCGGCCGCTGGCGGATGCGGTCTCGGCCCTCAATGACATCGCCGACGGGGACGGGGATCTGACTCAGCGCCTCAAGGTGCAGAGCCAGGACGAGGTGGGCCAGCTGGCCAGCGCCTTCAATCGCTTCGTCGAGCGGATCCAGTCGGTGGTGAGCCAGGTAGGGGAGACCAGCCATCAGCTGCTCGGGGCCGTGGACAAGCTCCATCGCCTGAGCGAGCACTCCGACAAGCAGATGCACGGCCACGGTCGGGAGACGGATCAGGTGGTCACCGCCGTGACCGAGATGAGCTCCACCGCCCAGGAGGTGGCGGCCAGTGCCTCCAACGCGGCCACGGCCACCAGCGACGCGGCCCGGGAGTCCGACGCCGCCCGCGAGGTGGTGGGCAGTGCCATCGGCAGCATCAACCGGCTGGTGGAGGAGGTGCACACCGCCTCCGGGGTCATCGAGCAGCTGGCCCAGGAGACCGGCAAGATAGGCTCAGTGGTGGAGGTCATTCGCGGCATCGCCGATCAGACCAACCTGCTGGCGCTCAACGCCGCCATCGAGGCGGCCCGGGCTGGCGAGCAGGGTCGCGGCTTTGCGGTGGTGGCGGACGAGGTGCGATCGCTCGCCGGGCGTACCCAGCAGAGCACCAAGGAGATCAACGAGATGCTGCAACGGCTGCAAGGCGGGGTGAAGCAGGCGGTGGAGGTGATGCAGGCCAGCGAGGCGCGCAGCCAGGAGACGGTGCAGGAGGCGAGTCACATCGCCAGCTCCCTCGACAGCATGGTGACGGCAGTCGGTACCATCAACGACATGAACATCCAGATCGCCACCGCCGCCGAGGAGCAGCACGCGGTCTCCGAGGAGATCAACAAGAACCTGGTGGCCATCCAGCAGATCGTCAGCGAGCTGACCGAGGCGGCCGGTGAGTCCAACACCACCACCAGGGCCCTGGCGGGGACGGGTGACAAATTGCGTCAACTGGTCTCCCGCTTCCGTTACTAGTCACATTTTTGCCGTCTGGACGTCATTTCCAGACGGCAAATTTGGGGATCGCCGCAGAATGTGGGAAAATCGCGCCATTCGTTCTTTTCGTTAGCCCCATACCCTATGAATGAGATCGTGAAAGGCAGTATCGATTTGATCCGGCAGCTCAACTACGGTCTGGTCTACGCCAGCCTGGAAGAGCACAAGGAACTGTCCCGTACCGATCTGTCCCGTTTGACCGGTCTCTCACCGGCCAGCATCACCAAGATCACCCGCGAGCTGCTTGATGGCGGCCTGGTCGTCACCTGTGGCGAGAGTTCGGTGGGGCGTGGCCGCCGCCAGACCCTGCTGCGCATCAACGAACGTCGCTTCCAGTTTCTCTCCATGCGCCTCGGCCGCGGCTATGTGGACATGGCCCTGTTCGATCTGGCCGGTCA
Organism: Aeromonas sp. MR16; assembly: GCF_022549315.1. Lineage (NCBI taxonomy): Bacteria > Pseudomonadati > Pseudomonadota > Gammaproteobacteria > Aeromonadales > Aeromonadaceae > Aeromonas > Aeromonas sp. MR16. The sequence goes on from NZ_JAKZFK010000020.1 coordinate 15,487, forward strand.
CTCCCTGGCCCGCCATCGCCATCTGTTCAGCGAGGAGGAACGTGCCTCCCTGCTGCCCAGCCTGGTGCGGGCCATCGAGGGCTTCCTGCCGAAGAAGGCGCTGCGGCTCGCCTGCATCGCGCTCTGCCTGCCGGGGCAGGTGGAGCGCCACTCCGGCATGGTCAAGCACTTTCCCTTCTACGATCTGCGCAACTGGCCCCTGGGGCCGACCTTGCAGGAGGCGTTCGAGGTGCCCGTGCTGGTGAGCGGTGACGTGCGTACCTGGATCCAGGCCGAGCGGGAGTGGGGCGCCGCCAAGAACTGCGCCGATGCGGTGCTGGTGTTCGTCCACAACGACATAGGGGTGGGCATGGTGGTCAACGGCCAGCTCATCGAGAGCGAGTCGGCCCTGCTCGGCGATCTCAGCCACCTGCAGCTTGAACCCTATGGTCAGCGCTGCTACTGCGGCGGCTTCGGTTGTGCCTGCACCCTGGTGACCAATCAGGCGCTGGAGGCGCAATACCGGGACCTGCGCGAGCGCATGCAGGAGCACGATCTGCCGGCGAGCGTCAACATCCGCGAGCTGTGCGAGCTGGCGCTGGCGGGCAACAGCCTGTGCCAGGACATACTGCATCAGGCGGCGGGCCGGCTCTCCCGGGTGCTCGCCAACCTCATCTGCCTGCTCAACCCGGGCAAGCTGCTGCTGGGGGGGGAGATCACCCGCGCCGATCGATTGTTGTTCCCCATGCTGCACCAGTCCCTGGCCAGCCAGTTGCCGGCCGATTACCTGGTGCGACTGCAAATCGAGTCCACCCACTTCTACGAAGATCCCACCAAGCCCACCTCGGTGCAGGTACACAAGGCCCTGCGTGACGGCAGCCTGCTGCTCGATCTGCTGCGAAGCGACAAGGACGCGTAACACTCTCGCCTGACTGCCACAGGGCTTTGCTGCGGCACCGCAAGGGGCAACCCTGCTGTACGGCCGGTGTAAGAGGCCGCTGGTGATCACTATTGATGCCGGACTGACATGAAAATGGGGCTTCTTCTGGTAGAAACCCCATCGCTGTCTGGGCACAGATCCCCCCGAACTGGCCGAGGCTAGGATTTTTCTTTCTCAGGGGGTGCCTTGTCGGTGGCCTGGTTCTGCAGCTTGATGGCCTCGGTGGCTTTCTGCTTGAGTTGAAGCTGCTCCATCACCAGCTTGTAGGCGATGTAGTACTTGTAGATGTTGCCCACATAGGTGACCGTCTCCGGGCCTATCTTCTCCGCCGCCACGTACTCCACGTTATGGAACCAGACGTTGGGATCCATCCCGCGCTTCTGGGTCTCTGCTCTCAGTCGCGCCACCCGGGCGGGGCCGGCATTGTAGGAAGCGAACGAGAACAGCGCCTTGTCGAGGGCGGTCATGGGTTCGTCGGCGTAGTAGTGATCTATCATCCAGCGCATGTATTTGACGCCGCCATGGATGTTGGGCTCGATCTTACGGATGTCACCCACCTTCAATCCCTTGCCGGTGGTGGGCATGATCTGCATGATGCCGATGGCGCCGACGTGGCTGCGCGCCTTCTGGTTGAGGGCCGACTCCTGATACCCCTGGGCTGCCAACAGTAGCCAGTCCACGTCGTAACGATCCCCATACTCGTGAAACAGATCCACCACCTGCAGGAACTTCTTGCGCTCGGCGTCGGCGGCCGCGCTCTTGACGAACTTGTTCTGCTTGAGGTAGCGGCTCAGGATCTCTTCTCCCGTCGCCTTGCCGCGTAGCGCTTTGATCTGTTCGTTGAGCATGGCGAGCAGCTGGGGGCTCTCCTTGCGCACTGCCCAGGCGATGACGCCGCCATCGCGAAATACCGGCTGCTCGTGGATCTGGATGGCCGGGAAGATCTTCTTCCAGAAGCGGGCCTTGTGTTCATCCATGACGATGAAGGGCAACAAGCCTGCATTGACCATCTCTACCAGATCTTCATCTTCCAGCTCCTCCGAGGCCGGCTTGATGTCGATGAGGGGCTCGCCCGCCGCCTTGCGGGCCTCGTTGTAGGCGACCAGGCTCTCAAAATAGCTGGACGAAGGCCTGACGAAGATGCTCTGGCCCCCCAGATCGGCAGCACTCTCCACCTTGGGAGACTGAGGGCCCGAGATGAGCAGCTCGCGCACGTTCTCTATCAGGGGGTCGGAGAACTCGACACCTTGTTGCTTGCGCTTGTCGGTGATGGTGAGGTTGGCGGCGGCGATGTCGCCCTTGCCCGCGATCAGCGAGGTCAGCAGGGCCTCGCGGGCGACCGGGATGAAGACGATGTGCAGCTTGAGGTGACGCTTGATGGCTTTGTCTTTGCGTAACTGCTCGTTGAGCCGTTTCTCTATCTGCATGAAGGCATCGTAGGTGACACCACGCTGCACTCCCTTGTTGATGAAGTAGCCGGTCTTGTTGTAGGTGGTCAGCACCCGGATGGTGCGTCGCTCCTGCATGGCATCGAGATCCCCCAGCATGGGTTTGGACAACTCTGCGCTGGCAAAGGTCAGGGCGCTGCGATTTTCCTCCTCTGCCGCGGCTTGCTTGGCGGGTTCGGCGCTCCAGGCCGGGGCCAGGGAGCAGAGCGCCCAGATCATGACAATCCATAAGTATTTCATAACGTTCACCTCACTCGTTTTATTGAGTGTAAGCGGCGCCTTGGTGGCCCTTTAGCTCATTGGGTTTGGTAACGAAGAGTTGATAGCACGATTCCCGCTATTCAAAATGGGGGGAAATGCGCACAGAAAAAGAAGGAGCCCTTGGGCTCCTTCTTCCTGTCGACATGCTGGCGCGGCCCGGGTTAAAACCAGAAGCCGATGATAAAGGAGCCCGCCAGGGTCAGCATGACGTTGGCCACCGCATAGGTGCCCGCATAGCCGAGCGCCGGGATGGAGCTGTTGGCTGCTTCGTTGACCACGTCCATGGCCGGGGCGCAGGTGCGGGCGCCGGTGATGGCCCCGAGCAGCAGGGCCGGGTTCATCTTCAGCACCCAGACCCCGAACAGGTATCCCACCAGCACCGGCAGGGTGGTGACCAGCATGCCGGAGAACAGCACCACGGCACCGACCTCGCTCAGGTGATCCAGGATGCCGCCGCCCGCTTTCAGGCCTGTGCTCACCATGAACACGGCGAGACCGAGATCCTTGGCCAGCCGCAGGGCGCCGGGCGGCACATAGCCGACCGTGGGGTGGTTGGCTCTGAGATACCCCATCAGGATCCCCGCCAGCAACAGGCCGACGGCGTTGCCGAGGCCAAACTCGATCTGGCCGAACACCAGGGAGACGGAGCCGATCAGCAGGCCCAGCACGAAGAAGGTGGTGAAGGCCACCAGATCCGTGGTCTGGCTGTGGATGCTGATGAAACCTATCTTGTTGGCCAGCAGCTTGACCCGCTGCTTCTCACCGCTGATCTGCAGCACGTCACCCTTCTGCAGCATGATGTTGCGATCGAACGGCATCTCGATCTGGGAGCGCACCACCCGGTTGAGGAAGCAACCCTTCTCGGTGAGGTTGAGCTCCACCAGATGACGGCCGACCACGGAGTCGTTCTTCACCACTATCTCTTCGGTGACGATCTGCAGGTCCAGCAGATTCCTGTCGAACACCTCTTTGCCGTTGCGGTAGTTGACGTCGAGCTTCTCGTGGCTCTCCGGGTAACCGACCAGGGCGATCTCGTCCCCTTCCTGGATGATGGCGTCGCCATCCGGGCTCGCCAGTATGCCGTTGCGGCGGATCCGCTCGACGTAGCAGCCGGTATGGGGATAGATGCCGGTTTCCCGCAGGGTGCGGCCACCGATCCAGGCGGCGAGCTCGGGACCGACGCGATAGGCACGGATGATGGGCAGGTAGGTCTTGCGGCTCTCGTTGTCCGACAGCCCCCGCTCTCGGGCTATCTTCTGCGCCTCCGTGTTCAAGTCCAGCCGGGCCAGAGAGGGCAGGTAGCGCACCACCAGCATCAGACCCACCAGGCCCACCAGATAGGTCAGCGCATAGCCGATGCCCATGTTGTCGAGCACCGACTGCATGTCCGTTTGGTGGGGCAGGTTGAGCAGACCGCTGCGCAGGGCATCCTGCGCGCCGACCAGGGCCGGGGTCGAGGTCAGCGAGCCCGCGAGGATCCCCGCCGCCATGCCGGGGCCCAGGTTGAAGAACTTGGCGAGCCCCACGGTGAGCAGCAGGGCGGTCAGCAGGATCACCAGGGTGAGGGTGATGTAGTGAATGCCATCGCGCAGGAAGACGCTGAAGAAGTGGGGGCCGGCTTCGATGCCGACGCAGAAGATGAACAGCATGAAGCCGACATTCTCTGTGGTGGCGGTGAATTCAAACCCCATCTGGCCGAACAACAGGGCGGTGAACAGCACCCCTATGGTGTTGCCAATCTGAAAGTTGCCGAGGCGAACCTTGCCCAGCAGCAGGCCAAAGGCCAGTACCACGAACAGCAGCAGGGAGTCGCTTTGATGTAGCAGTGTCACGAAATCTATGGTCATGCCCGGAAAAACCGAGGAAAAAAGTGGGGCCGATATTGTGCAGGATCCCTTATCAAGAGAGAAGTCCAAAAGCGGATTAACAGGCAGTTAAGTGGGCATGCTTCCGCTAAGGAGGGGGCATGCCCCGGCTCCCGGGGGGAAAGACCTCTCTTTCTCACTGCCAGCGCCGCTGTCAATTAGTGATTTCTGCTATCGGGGGGCGAAGGCTCCCGGCCCCTGTGGACAATTTATTACCTGCTGTCTGGGGCGCAACTGAGCATGCTTTTCAGCATTTTTGACTGGTAGGGCAGAACGGCCATGAAGGAGCACTTTTCCCTGTCAGGCAGAGGGTGACCCATGGCACGGGGCATGGCGAAAAAAAGCCGGGGGCAGACTGATCTCAATGTCAGCATCAGACCCATTTAGGGGGGAGGGGAAAAACAGCAGAAAATGGGGGGCGAGGCGTTTCGCCTTGCCAAAGCGGAGACAATCGCTGCCAACCTAGGCGCCCCTTGGCTTTGACTCACTTACCCACAGAATCTGTGGATAACCCTGTTAGTGAAACTTGGCAATCAGGCTGCAGGCCGCGCCAATGCTGGGGTGCAAGGGCTGTTCAAAAAATACCGGTAAAAAAATGTTCCTATAAAAATCATATAGTTATATGCAACAGCAGAAAACGCTGTCGCTCGGGAGAGGGGGATCAAATGGGAGTGTCGCCGTGAGAGACGGCTTGTGCATTAAAATTGGCAGAGGAAAGCACTAAAGTGGATAACTTGCACCGAGGTGGTGAGGAAATTGGCTCCCCCGACTGGACTTGAACCAGTGACATACGGATTAACAGTCCGCCGTTCTACCGACTGAACTACGGGGGAACATCAGGCAAGGAGACGCACTATACAGAGCTCGCTTTTCGAGGTCAATAGCCGCTTGGCAGGCAGAGTGGATACCCAGGCCCGCCAACTCGGGGTACACTTCTCTCTTGCTGTTTTTTGCCGGGAGTCGTGATGAGCAAGTTATTTCAGTTGGCCAGCCAGTTTGAACCGGCGGGGGATCAGCCCGCGGCGATCGCCCGGCTGCTCGATGGCATCGAATCCGGGCTAGCCCACCAGACTCTGCTCGGGGTGACCGGCTCGGGCAAGACCTTTACCATGGCCAACGTGATCGCCACCCTCAATAGACCCACCATGATACTGGCGCCGAACAAGACCCTGGCGGCCCAGCTCTATGGTGAAATGAAGGAGTTCTTCCCCGAGAACTCGGTGGAGTACTTCGTCTCCTATTACGACTATTACCAGCCGGAAGCCTATGTGCCGACCACGGACACCTTCATCGAGAAGGATGCCTCCATCAACGATCACATCGAGCAGATGCGGCTGTCGGCCACCAAGGCGCTGCTGGAGCGGCGGGACGTGGTGATCGTTGCCTCGGTGTCGGCCATCTATGGTCTGGGGGATCCCCAGGCCTATCTCAGCATGATGTTGCACCTCAAAGTCGGGGATGTGATCAACCAGCGGGATATACTGCGCCGCCTCGCCGAGCTGCAATATACCCGCAACGATGTGGCCTTCAGTCGCGGCACCTTCCGGGTGAGGGGGGAGGTGATCGACATCTACCCCGCCGAATCGGACAAACTGGCCCTGCGGGTGGAGCTGTTCGACGAGGAGGTGGAGCGGCTCTCCCAGTTCGATCCCCTGACCGGTGCCATCGAGCAGACGGTGGTGCGCTACACCATCTATCCCAAGACGCACTACGCCACGCCGCGCGAGACCATCCTCGGGGCCATCGATCACATCAAGGAGGAGCTCAAGGGGCGTCGTGAGCAGCTGCTCTCCCTCAACAAGCTGGTGGAAGAGCAGCGCATCAGCCAGCGCACCCAGTTCGACATCGAGATGATGCAGGAGCTCGGTTACTGCTCCGGCATCGAGAACTACAGTCGCTATCTGTCGGGGCGTGCCCCCGGCGAGCCGCCGCCCACCCTGTTCGACTACCTGCCGGGGGATGGTCTGCTCATCATCGACGAGTCCCACGTCACCGTGCCGCAGATCGGCGCCATGTTCAAAGGGGACAGATCCCGCAAGGAGACGCTGGTGGAGTACGGCTTCCGGCTGCCTTCGGCGCTGGACAACCGGCCGCTGAAGTTCGACGAGTTCGAGGCCCTGATGCCACAGACGGTGTTCGTCTCGGCCACCCCCGGTCCTTACGAACTGGAGAAGTCCGGCGGCGACGTGGTGCAGCAGGTGGTGCGCCCGACCGGCTTGCTCGATCCCGAAATCGAGGTGCGTCCGGTCACCACCCAGGTGGACGATCTGCTGTCCGAGATCCGGCTGCGGGTCGCGGTGGAGGAGCGAGTGCTGGTCACCACCCTTACCAAGCGGATGGCGGAAGACTTGACCGAATACCTGGCGGATCACGACGTGCGGGTGCGCTACCTGCACTCGGACATCGACACCGTCGAGCGGGTGGAGATCATTCGCGACTTGCGGCTCGGCAAGTTCGACGTGCTGGTGGGCATCAACCTGCTGCGGGAAGGGCTCGACATGCCGGAAGTCTCGCTGGTAGCGATTCTGGATGCGGACAAGGAGGGCTTCCTGCGCTCCACCCGCTCCCTGATCCAGACCATAGGCCGTGCGGCCCGCAACCTCAACGGCAAGGTGATCCTGTACGGCGATACCATCACCAACTCCATGAAGGTAGCCATCGAGGAGACGGAGCGACGCCGCGCCTTGCAGCATGCCCACAACCTCGAACACGGCATCACGCCTACGGGCCTCAACAAGTCGGTGAGCGATGTGATGGACATGGGCGGCAGCCGCACTGCCGGCAAGGGTGGCAGGGGCAGTCGCAAGGCGGCCGAGCCGCAAGGGGAATACCATGTCCGCACTGCCAGCGAGATCGCCAAGGAGATCAAACGGATGGAAGAGCAGATGTTCCAGCATGCGCGGGATTTGGAGTTCGAGCAGGCAGCGGCCATGCGGGATCAGATCCAGCGCCTGCGCAGCGAGTTGATCGAGAGTTGAGCAAACAGCCGAGCGGCAAGCGCTGGCTCATCTGGCGGCGGCTGCGTCGCCTCTATTTTGGCTTTCGCCACCCGGCTACCCCCTGGTGGGCCAAGGGGCTGGTGATCCTCATCCTGATCTACGGCATCAGCCCGGTGGATCTCATTCCAGACGTGGTGCCGCTGTTTGGCTGGTTCGATGACATCAGCCTGCTGTTGTTGCTGCTCTGGGGCTGGGAGTCCTGTCTGCCCGCCGAGGTTCGGCAGGGGCTGGATGCGCGGGAATAAGCGCCTTGGCATCCCTCTTTATGCCTGGGAATGGCGCTGGGGTAGCATGGGGCCGGATTTTCCAGCTGGGCACGGGCGCCGCTGATTGTGGCTCGCAGGGCATTGGCGTAGACTCCTCGCCGTTCACTTCATGGGTATAAATAAATGGATCTGATCCTGTTCGCGATTGACTTTGTGCTGCACGTTGACGTGCATCTGAAAGAGCTGTTTGAAAACTATGGTGTCTGGGTGTACGCCATCCTGTTCCTCATCATCTTCTGTGAAACCGGCCTGGTGGTGACCCCCTTCCTGCCTGGTGACTCGCTGCTGTTTGCCGCCGGAGCGCTCACCGTGGGAAGTGTGCTGGATGTGCACACTCTGGCGGCTGTACTGATCGTCGCCGCCGTGCTCGGCAACGTGGTGAACTACACCATAGGCCACTTCTTCGGTGAGCAGCTGTTTCGCAATCCGGACTCCAAGATCTTCCGCCGGGATTATCTGGACAAGACCCACGCCTTCTATGCCAAGCACGGTGGCAAGACCATCATCATCACCCGCTTCATGCCGATAGTGCGCACCTTCGCCCCCTTCGTGGCGGGCATGGGGGCCATGACCTACCCACGCTTCCTGGCATTCAACCTGGTGGGTGCCCTGCTGTGGGTCATCAGCTTCGTCTATGCGGGCCACTTCTTCGGCAACCTGCCGGTGGTGCGCCAGAACTTCACGCTGCTTATCTTCGGCATCATCCTTATCTCGCTGTTGCCCATGGTCATCGGCATGGTGAAGGCGAAGCGCAGTGCCGACAAGCCTTGAGAGCACTGGCGGCGCAGCATCATCAAAAAGGGAGCCAGTGGCTCCCTTTTTAGTCTCTGTCGAGATGTAGCAACGGCCCTTGACCAGGTTGCCGATGACCACCACCGCGAACACCAGCAGGTAGGCGGCGAAGATAACCACCAGCCTGATGAGGCGCAGCAGGGAGAAGCTGAGCCTAGGGATGAGTCGCACCGAGTCACGGACGGGATAGAAAAAGGGAGCCAATGGCTCCCTTTTACATCTCTGTCGAGTACATCAGTTGCAGCAGCGGCCTTTGACCAGGTTGCCGACGGCTACCACCACAAACACCAGCAGGTAGGCGGCGAAGATGACCACCAGCCACTGGGGCATGGAGAAACTGAGGAACTGCCAGCTGATCTCGCTGCAGTCGCCATCCGGGAAGAACAGCCAGGGGATCCACTGATCGAGCGGCGCCCAGCTCGGGAAGTCGACGAAGCCTTCGCATACGTTGAAGGGGGAGGGGTTCAGCTGGTAATCAACATGCTTGAGCGCCAGTTTTAGGCCCCAGAAGGCGCTGTAGCCCCACAGCAGCAGTGCGCTCCAACGGACATACCATTTCTGGGGTGCCACCATACCGAGCAGGCCGGCCGCGATCACCCCCAGGATGGCGATCCGTTCATAGATACACATGACACAGGGGTGCAAGCCCAGCACATGCTGGAAGAAGAGGGCACACAGCTCGAACAACAGAGCGGAAGCGGCAAGCAGTCCCCAGGCCAGTCGATGGCTGGCAATACGGCGAAGAAATTCGATCATCTGATTGATCTCACAGAGAAAATAGTGGCTGAATTAGAGCAGAGCCGGATGTAAAAAGAAAGGGTCCGCGAGGACCCTTCCATCATCAGTGTGACAGGGGGACTGGGGTTGGCACAGTGCCGCTTTGCATCAACCAGCCGGCCTGGTAGAACCATTCGGTGGCAGGGGCGAGCAGCTGTTCCACCGCGAAGAAACCCACCAGTCCCAGCACCAGGGTGTAGGGCAGGGCCATCCAGACCATGCGGCCGTAAGAGAGTCGCAGCAAGGGGGCCAGGGCCGAGGTCAGCATAAACAGGAACGCCGCCTGACCGTTGGGAGTGGCGACCGAAGGCAGGTTGGTGCCGGTGTTGATGGCCACCGCCAGCAGATCGAATTGCTCACGGCTGATGGCACCATTGAGCAGGGCTGTCTTCACCTCGTTGATGTAGACGGTGCCGACGAAGACGTTATCGCTGACCATGGAGAGCAGGCCGTTCGCCAGATAAAAGAGGGCGAGCTGGTCCTCTGGCTTGGCGGCAAGCACCCATTGGATCACCGGCTTGAACAGCTGCTGATCGATGATCACCGCCACCACGCTGAAGAAGACGGTGAGCAGCGCGGTGAAGGGCAGTGCCTCATGGAACGCCTTGCCGAGGGCGTGTTCCTCGGTGATGCCGGTGAAGGAGGTTGCCAGCACTATGACGCTCAGGCCGATCAGGCCCACGGCCGCCAGATGCAGCGCGAGACCCGCGATCAGCCAGAGGGCGATCAGGGCCTGGACGACCAGCTTGGCCTTCTCTTGCGGGGAGCGCTGGGCATCTTCGTCACGCTCGTAGGCCTCCATGATGCGGCGCACGGGCTCGGGCAGCTTGGTGCCATAGCCAAACCAGCGGCACTTCTCCACCAGGATGCAGGTAAGCAGGCCACAGATGAAGACCGGGAGGGTCACCGGGGCCATGCGAAGGACGAATTCGCCGAAATGCCAACCAGCCTGTTCGCCGATGATGAGGTTCTGTGGCTCACCCACCAGGGTGCAGACGCCTCCCAGTGCGGTACCGATGGCGGCATGCATCATCAGGCTGCGCAGGAAGGCGCGAAACTCGTTCAGGTGCTGGCGGCTTGGCTCATCAAGCCCGTTGTCATCGTCGTGCAGGCTGCCAGATTCATCCCGTGAGGCCACCTTGTGATAGATGGCGTAGAAACCGGTGGCGACGCTGATCACCACGGCGATCACGGTGAGGGCATCGAGGAAGGCGGACAGAAATGCCGAGACCAGACAGAATGCGAGGGACAGCAGCGTCTTGGAATGGATACGGACCAGCATCTTGGTGAAGACATAGAGCAGCAACTGCTTCATGAAGTAGATGCCCGCCACCATGAATACCAGCAGCAGCAGCACCTCGATATTGGCTACCAGCTCATGCTTGACCTGGTTGGCCGAGGTCATGCCGATGAGCACGGCTTCAATGGCGAGCAGGCCGCCGGGCTGCAGTGGGTAGCATTTGAGCGCCATGGCTAGGGTGAAGATGAATTCGACAACCAGTAACCAGCCGGCCAGGAAAGGATCATAGTGGAAGACGATCGGGTTGATCAGCAGGAATGAGACGATGGCAAGCTTGTACCACTGGGGGGCATTGCCCAAAAAATTCTTTGCAAACGCGCGCCCTAGGCTGATTGGCATGATGATGGTTCTCTGTTTCTGTTGTTGGTATCTGCGTCTATGCAGTCGAGGCATACCCGACCCGAGCATCCGGATAGTCACCCTTATCAAATTGATTGCACATGATTTTAATCAAGGGAGCGATAACTATAAATAAAGGTGGTAGTGATTGCCCAGCTGAGAGGCGTTTTTATCGCCACAAACTAGTCTTGGCTGAAACCCATTGTGTTTTCATATACATGTTTTTAACAAAAAGATCGGGTTAATGTGAGCAGAGGACTGACCTTCTGCTTGCTAGCATGACCGGCTTTGCTATTATTCGTGAGCCTTTTTACGCACTACAACAGAGTCACTACATGGTCATAAAAGCGCAGAGCCCCGCAGGGTTTGCCGAGGAATACATCATCGAGTCCATCTGGAACAATCGCTTTCCTCCTGGATCCATTCTGCCGGCGGAGCGCGAACTGTCCGAGCTGATTGGCGTGACTCGTACCACCTTGCGCGAAGTGCTGCAGCGTCTTGCCCGTGATGGCTGGCTCACCATCCAGCACGGCAAACCGACCAAGGTCAACAACTTCTGGGAAACCTCGGGTCTCAACATCTTGGAGACCCTGGCACGGCTCGATCAGGACAAGGTGCCGGATCTGGTGGCGCAATTACTGTCTGCCCGTACCAACATCTGCACCATCTTTATTCGCGGCGCCATTCGCAACAACCCCGAGCAGGCGGCCGAGATCTTGCGCGCAGCACAAGGGGTTGAAAACTCACCGGAAGCTTACGCAGAGTTCGATTATCGTCTGCATCACCAGCTCTCATTTGCCTCAGGCAACCCTATCTACGCCCTGATCCTGAACGGTTTCAAGGGGTTGTATAGTAGAGTGGGACGTTACTACTTCTCAGACAAGCAGGCGCGCGAGACGGCAGATGCCTATTACAAGGCGCTGCTGGGTCTGGCCGAGACCAAAAATCACGAGGCCGTCTTCATGACAGTGCGTCAGTACGGCATCGAGTCTGGCAAGCTGTGGACTCGCCTACGCCAGGACATGCCGAGCAACTTGTGCGATAACTGAGTCGTTTCTGCAAAGAAAAAACGCGCCATATGGCGCGTTTTTTTATGCCTTGATGTCAGCTGTTTCCCTTGCGTTCCGGGCAACGCCCTATGATGTCGGCGGGCAGCTCCCCGTTATCTTGCTCCAGCACCACATCAAATCCCCATAGCTGATGCAGATGCTTGAGCACCTCGTGGCGTGACTCGCCAAGGGGGATCCGGTTGTGGGGGACATAGCGCAGAGTGAGGGAGCGATCGCCCTTCACCGCCACGTTATAGACCTGAATATTGGGCTCCAGATTGCTCAGGTTGTACTGGGCGGACAGGGCGCTGCGCACCAGCCGGTAGCCTTCTTCGTTATGGATGGCCGACACCTTGAGGTAGTTCTTCAGATCGTCGTCATCGATGGCAAACAGCTTCATGTCGCGCATCACCTTGGGGCTCAGGAACTGACTGATGAAGCTCTCGTCCTTGAAGTTCTGCATGGCAAAATGCAGGGTCTCGACCCAGTTGGTACCGGCATAGTCGGGGAACCAGTATCTGTCCTCCTCGGTGGGGTGCTCACAGATACGGCGCAAGTCGGTGAACATGGCAAAGCCCAGAGCATAAGGGTTGATACCCGAGTAGTAGCGGCTGTTGTAGGGGGGCTGATAGACCACGTTGGTGTGGCTGTGCAGCACCTCTATCATGAAGCGATCGCTGATCTTTCCCTCGTCATAGAGATGATTGAGGATGCTGTAGTGCCAGAAGGTGGCCCAGCCTTCGTTCATCACCTGGGTCTGCTTCTGCGGGTAGAAATATTGACTGATTTTTCTCACTATTCTAACTATTTCACGCTGCCAAGGTTCGAGTAATGGCGCGTTTTTCTCTATGAAGTAGAGGATGTTTTCCTGTGGCTCAGGGGGGTAGCGCCTGTCCTCGACGCCGGAGGCTTTGTGCTGCTTTGGCAGAGTGCGCCATAGCTCGTTGACCTGGGTCTGTAGATAGTCTTCCCGCGCCTTCTGGCGCCGCTTCTCTTCTGCCAGCGAGATCTTCTGGGGGCGCTTGTAGCGATCCACCCCGAAGTTCATCAGGGCGTGGCAGGAGTCGAGCAGCCGCTCGACTGCATCGATGCCGTGTTTTTCCTCGCATTCGGTGATGTAGTTTTTGGCAAACAGCAGGTAATCGATGATGGAGGAGGCGTCGCTCCAGGCCTTGAACAGGTAATTATTCTTGAAAAAAGAGTTGTGGCCATAGCAGGCGTGCGCCATCACCAGAGCCTGCATTGGCATGGTGTTCTCTTCCATCAGATAGGCGATACAGGGCTCCGAGTTGATGACGATCTCATACGCCAGCCCCATCTGGCCGCGTTTGTAGTTGCGCTCGGTATGGATGAAGCGTTTGCCAAACGACCAGTGCTGATAGCCGATGGGCATGCCCACGCTGGAGTAGGCATCCATCATCTGCTCAGCGGTGATCACCTCGATCTGGTTGGGGTAGGTATCCAGCTTGTAAAACCTGGCGACCCTGGCAATCTCCTGGTGATAGATTTCCAGCAGATCGAAGTTCCAGTCAGGACCATCGTCCAACGGCGCTCTTTTTCTCGCGGTTTCTACCATATGACGTCCCTCAAGCCGCTTGCTTCTTGAACAGCTCCCGGAAGACCGGATAAATGTCCTCTACCTTGCGAATATGCTCCATCGCGAAGTGGGGGAATTGACCGGCCACCGCCTCATATTCGTGCCACAGGGTCTGGTGGGCGCGGGTGGTGATCTCGATATAGGAGTAGTAACGCACTCTCGGCATGATGTCGCGCATCAGGATCTCCCGACATTGCGGCGAGTCATCGGCCCAGTTATCTCCATCTGAGGCTTGCGCCGCATAGATGTTCCATTGATTGGAGGGGTAACGTTCGTTGATGATGTCGTTCATCATCTTGAGCGCGCTGGAGACTATGGTGCCGCCGGTTTCCTGAGAGTAGAAGAACTCGTGCTCGTCCACCTCCTTGGCCTGGGTGTGGTGGCGAATGTAGACTACTTCCACGTTTTTGTAAGTCCGGCTAAGGAACAGGTAGAGCAGGATATAGAAGCGCTTGGCCATCTCCTTGGTCGCCTGATCCATGGAGCCCGACACGTCCATCAGGCAGAACATCACCGCCTGGCTGGATGGTACAGGGCGTTTGACGAAGTTGTTGAACTTGAGATCGAAGGTATCGATGAAAGGCACGGCCTCGATCCGCCGTTTCAGTTCACGGATCTCCTTCTCGAGTTGTGCCATTTCGGCAAAGTGATCGTTGGGCTCACTGGCGAGCAGGGCGAGCCGCTCTTCGAGCTCGCGCAGCAGACGTTTCTTGCCCGCTTGCAGCGCCATGCGGCGCGCCAGCGAATTTTGCAGTGAACGCACCACGTTGATGTTGGCCGGCACCCCGTTGGAGGTGTAGCCCGCCCGGTAGGTTTTCATTTCCATCAGCTGGTTGAGCTGGGTCTTCTGCAGCCGCGGCAGCTCCAGATCTTCGAACAGCAGATCCAGATACTCATCTTTGGAGATCTGAAACACGAAGTCGTCAGCCCCTTCCCCCTGATCCGAGGCCTGGCCCTCGCCGGCGCCCTGACCGCCACCCCCTCCCTTGGGGCGGTCAATCTTGTCGCCGGAGACGAACTGGTCGTTGCCCGGGTGGACCATCTCCCGTTTTCCCCCTTGTCCCTGATGGAAATGGGGTTCGCCGATGTCCTTGGTCGGGATGCTGATGCTCTCGCCCTTGTCCACGTCCTGAATGCTGCGCTTGGAGACAGCATCCGAGACCGCTTGTTTGATCTGCTTCTTGTAGCGGCGGATGAAGCGCTGCCGATTGACAGCGCTTTTGTTTTTGCCGTTGAGCCTGCGGTCGATAAAATGCGCCATAACTCCCCCTTGAACCGATCAGGGTCAGGATGACTTGCGTACCCTGAGGTACCATTCGGAGAGCAGGCGCACCTGTTTGCGGGTGTAGCCCTTCTCCATCATCCGTTCGACAAAGTTATCGTGCTTCTTCTGCTCCTCGGCCGAGGTTTTGCTGTTGAAGGAGATAACCGGCAGCAGCTCTTCCGTGTTGGAGAACATCTTCTTCTCGATCACGGTGCGCAGCTTCTCGTAACTGGTCCAGTTGGGGTTACGGCCTGCATTGTTGGCCCGTGCACGTAGCACGAAGTTGACTATTTCGTTGCGGAAATCTTTCGGGTTGCTGATCCCGGCCGGTTTTTCGATCTTCTCCAGCTCGCTGTTGAGTGATGCCCGATCGAACAGCTGGCCGGTCTCCGGGTCGCGATACTCCTGATCCTGGATCCAGAAGTCGGCGTAGGTGACGTAACGATCGAAGATGTTCTGCCCGTACTCAGAATAGGATTCGAGGTAGGCGGTCTGGATCTCCTTGCCGATGAATTCTACGTAGCGCGGGGTCAGATAACCCTTGATGAACTCCAGATAGCGATCGTGCAGCTCCTGCGGGAACTGCTCGCGTTCTATCTGCTGCTCCAGCACGTAGAAGAGGTGTACCGGGTTGGCGGCCACTTCCGCGTGATCGAAGTTGAACACCCGGGAGAGGATCTTGAACGCGAAGCGGGTAGACAGGCCGTTCATGCCCTCATCCACGCCAGCATAGTCGCGATACTCCTGATAGCTCTTGGCCTTGGGATCCGTGTCTTTCAGGCTCTCGCCATCGTAGACCCGCATCTTGGAGTAGAGACTGGAGTTTTCCGGCTCTTTCAGGCGGGAGAGCACGGAGAACTGACCCAGCAACTCCAGGGTCCCTGGCGCGCACTTGGCGTCGGTCAGCTCGCTGTTGAACAGCAATTTCTCATAGATCTTCACCTCTTCCGAGACGCGCAGGCAGTAGGGCACCTTGACGATATAGACCCGGTCGAGGAAGGCCTCGTTGTTCTTGTTGTTACGGAACTGCTGCCATTCGGATTCGTTGGAGTGAGCCAGCAAGATGCCGTCGAAGGGCAGGGCGGAAAGCCCTTCGGTACCGTTGTAATTGCCCTCTTGTGTTGCCGTCAGCAGAGGGTGCAGCACCTTGATGGGGGCCTTGAACATCTCCACGAACTCCATCATCCCCTGGTTCGCCTTACAGAGCGCCCCTGAGTAGGAGTAGGCATCGGCATCATCTTGGGCGTAATGCTCCAGCATGCGGATGTCGACCTTGCCGACCAGGGAGGAGATATCCTGGTTGTTGTCATCGCCGGGCTCCGTCTTGGCGATGGCGATCTGATCCAGAATGGAGGGATTGACCTTCTCCACCTTGAATTTGGTGATGTCACCGCCAAACTCGTGCAGGCGTTTGGCCGCCCAAGGAGACATGATGGGACGCAGGTAGCGGTGCGGGATGCCGTATTCTTTTTCCAGGATCTCGCCATCTTCCTCGATATCGAACAGGCAGAAGGGGTGATCGTTGACCGGCGAGCCCTTGATGCGATAGATAGGCACCTTCTGCATCAAGGATTTGAGCTTCTCTGCGAGGGATGACTTGCCGCCGCCGACGGGGCCCAGCAGATAGAGGATCTGTTTCTTCTCTTCCAGCCCCTGGGCGGAGTGCTTGAGGTAGGAGACGATCTGCTCAATGGCCTCTTCCATACCATAGAAATCTTTGAAAGCGGGATAGCGTGCGACGACGCGATTGGAAAACAGGCGGCTGAGGCGCGGATTGACCGAGGTATCGATCATTTCCGGTTCGCCGATGGCAACTAGCAGTCGCTCGGCGGCGGAGGCGTAGCAGGATTTGTCCTGTTTGCACATATCCAGGAACTCCTGAATGCTGTACTCCTCCTCTCTGGCTTTCTCATACCGCTGTTGATAGTGCTCGAAGATGCCCATAACTTAGCCCTCGTTATAGTCGCTTACCCTGAAAAAGAGTGGATCACTACTTTTGTTCTGTTTGCCTCTTAAGCCTAGTCAACAGCCCCCAGTAATCCATCGCCATCATTGGTTTAAGTTTGCACGGGAGCTTCCCGATCCTTTTGCGGGAAGGTGCAGTCAATGACATACCTATGTTACTGACTGTTAAATTATTTTTGCCATGACAGTGATGCAAATGTCAAAGACATAAAAAATAAATGTTTGTGTGGTAGATGCGGGAATGGAGGGTTTCCCGTGTGGTGAACGCGACAACACAGGCGGCGCAAGGACGGGAGAGGAAAGGGGATAAATGCAGTAACGCTTACGTTAACGTAATGCCTCTTGTTTGGTGTTTAAGCTCTAATTTTTACATTGACGCTACATTGTGACTGCTCTAGATTGGCCCTGTGTCGAGCAGTCATCGCTTTAGCAAGAAAGTGGTTACTGTGCAGATACTAAGCTCTGTTTAAGCACGTTTCCGTTGGCTTGACCCTCGCATCCGCGGGGGTCTTCTTTTTTCGGCACTTGGCAAGGTTGAATCGTCAAGGCGCCGCGGAATAGATCCGTGATACTGCCGCCAGCACCTCGGCGAAGGGATGAGCGGCCAGCTGACCAAAACCTGCCAGGCTTTTTGCCTTGACCCTGGTGGTCAAGGGGGTGGCGATACCGCACAGGAAGCGGGTCAGGATGCGTGGTTCCTGGCTGTGGCACAGCGACACCAGCGGATCGCACCAGGCGCGCAAGCCCTGTTCGTTGGGCAAGCTTGGTGTTGGCAGCGGGGGCAGGACGGCAATCTCACCACGACAGACGGAGCAGTGCCCGCAGCGGCTCGGTGCCTGTTCATCGGCAAAGTAGCTGGCCAGCTCATGGCTAAGACAAGTGGTCGAAGTAAAGAAGCTGAGCAAGGCCTGTAGCCGGGCCAACTCGCTCTGCTCTTTTTGCTCGAACAGGGCGTGCAGCCGATCCGCCAGCGGCGCTATGGCCAGATCCTGATGCAATACCCGATACACCTCCGTCATCTGCTTGCTTTCGAGCTCGATCCAACCCTGCTGCTGTAGATAATCCAGTGCGGCGGCGGCCCGCGACCTTTCTCCCTGATACCCCTGCCAGAGCGCATCGAAGTCCATGGCGCACCAGCTGCGCGCCTGGGGGGCGCAGGCAAACAACTGCTCCAGGAACTGGCGCCGATCCGGATTGAAACGCGCCAGGATCTCTTGCTTTTCCAGCACGAACTTGAAGCGATATTCGGCAAAATAGCTGTAGGCCGGGGCAATGATGCCCGCCATCTCCAGATAGACCAGCAGGGTCTTGAGCGGCAACTGACGGATGTTGGTGTCATTGGAGAGGCGCAGCAAACTGAATTCCCACTCGGCGCCGCTCTGGCGCAGGATCTCGAGCAGGGTCAGGATCGCGGCTCTGTCCGGGGTATCTCCGTAGACGAAGTTCTCCAGCACCGGCAACTGTGCACGGCTGGCCAGCACGGTGCAGCGTGAGGGGAGGCCGTCGCGTCCGGCGCGGCCAATCTCCTGGCTGTAGTTTTCGATGGACTTGGGCAAGTCGTAGTGGATGACCCGGCGGATATCGGCCTTGTCGATGCCCATGCCAAAGGCGATGGTGGCGACGATGCAGTCCAGCTTGCCGGCCATGAAGTCGTGCTGGATCTGGCTGCGCAGGGCTGGATCCAGCCCGGCATGATAGGCGCAAGCCCGGATCCCTGCTCGTTGCAGCAGCTCGGCACACTGCTGCGCCGTGTGCTGCAGGGTGACGTAGACGATGGTGGGCGCCGCGGGATCGCGCCGCAGCTCGTCACTGAGCCAGTGGTCGCGGGCGTTGCCGGCCAGCGAGATGACGCCCAGATCCAGGTTGGCGCGGTAGAAGCCGGTCACCACCAGATCCTCCTTATCGATGCCGAACTTGGCCTGCATGTCCGCCATGACTGCCGGGGTGGCGGTGGCGGTGAGCAGCAGTACCTGGGGGATATTCAGTTCGCGGCGATGGGCCGGCAGCTTCAGGTAGTCTGGGCGAAAGTTATGACCCCATTCCGAGATGCAGTGCGCTTCGTCTACTACCAGCATCGAGAGCGGGATCTGGGCGATGAAGCGGCGAAAACGCTCGTTCTTGAGACGCTCCACCGAGATCATCAGGATCTTGAGCTGGCCGTCGCTGGCCTGTTGCATCACCCGACGACTCTCCTCTGGCGTTTGACTGGAGTCCAGGGTGGCGGCGGCAATCCCCTTGCGTTGCAGGAAGGCGAGTTGATCGTGCATCAGCGCGATGAGCGGGGAGATCACCAGGGTCAGGTGAGGCAGAGCCAGGGCGGGCAACTGATAGCAGAGGGACTTGCCGGCCCCAGTCGGGAAGATGGCCGCCGCACTCTTGCCGTCCAGCAGGCGGCTGATCACCGCCTCCTGACCGGGTCTTAACCGATCGAAGCCGAAGTGGCGGGTCAACAGAGAGGGGATCATGGCAAGGCTCCAGCGCAGACAAAAGAGCGGCATGATACCACTCCTGCTGCCTGTTCTGCCGGGGAATGGACCGACATGGCGACAATTTGACCGCAGTTGATATTGTGTTATCGCATTGTTGCGGATTTTTTGTGAGGTAACCCTGATATTTTTCAGTGATTATGTGGAAAAAAACGGTAGCAGATGGGATATTCCTTGTCCGCAACACCACGCGTACTGGACAGATCCAGAAGAAGGTTTGCCAACGGCACCACCGCCCACAGGCCGGTGCCAATGCGCGCGGCAGGTTGCCAACAGGACTCATAATTCACGCACTTTGAAAGTGCACAGGGACTATTTGATGACACAACAACACCCCCTCATACGACTGGTCAATAGCACCAGTCTGGTTAGCCAGATCCTGGTCGGTCTGGTGCTCGGTATTTTACTCGCCATGCTGATGCCCGAATGGGCCAAGGCGGCGGGCCTGCTCGGTAGCCTGTTCGTCGGCGCCCTGAAGGCGGTCGCCCCGCTGCTGGTGTTCGTGCTGGTGATGGCGGCCATCATAGGTCATAAGCAGGGCCAGAAGACCAACATGAAGCCTATCTTGCTGCTCTACCTGCTGGGGACCTTCCTGGCCGCCGTGGTGGCCGTGATGGCGAGCTTCCTGTTCCCCTCCAACCTGCACCTGGTGGCCAGCAGTGCCGAGATAACCCCGCCGGGCGGCATCACCGAGGTACTGCAGACCCTGCTGTTCAACGTGGTGACCAACCCGGTCAAGGCGCTGCTGGATGCCAACTACATCGGCATCCTGGCCTGGGCCATCGGCCTTGGCATCGCCATGCGCCACGCCGGTGAGAGCACCAAAGCGGTGATCACCGATCTCTCCCACGGGGTCTCCACCATCGTCAAGGCGGTGATCCGCTGCGCGCCCCTCGGTATTTTCGGGCTGGTCGCCTCGACCCTGGCCGAGACAGGTTTCGATGCCCTGTTTGGCTATGCCCAGCTGCTGATGGTGCTGATCGGCTGCATGCTGTTCATCGCCTTCGTGGTCAACCCGCTCATCGTGTTCTGGAAGATCAAGCGCAACCCTTATCCGTTGGTGCTGACCTGCCTGCGCGAGAGCGGCGTGACCGCCTTCTTCACTCGCAGCTCTGCCGCCAACATTCCGGTCAACATGGCGCTCTGTGAGAAGCTGCGTCTGCCGGAAGACACTTATGCGGTCTCTATCCCGCTCGGTGCCACCATCAACATGGCCGGTGCCGCCATCACCATTACTGTGCTTTCCATGGCGGCGGTGCATACCTTGGGGATGGAAGTGGATCTGGCGACCGCCGTACTGCTCTCCGTGGTCGCCACCATCAGTGCCTGTGGTGCCTCCGGGGTGGCAGGTGGTTCCCTGCTGCTGATCCCGCTGGCGTGCAGCCTGTTTGGCATCAGCAACGACATCGCCATGCAGGTGGTGGCGGTTGGCTTCATCATCGGGGTGCTGCAAGACTCCGCCGAGACGGCCCTCAACAGCTCTACCGACGTGCTGTTCACCGCGGCCGCCTGCATGGCCGAGGACGAAGCCCTGCAGGGCGCAGCGCCGCTCTCTCGCGAAGCCTGATAGCCAGTCCATCAAGGCATCGAAAACGCCCTCTCAGGAGGGCGTTTTTTTATGTGTGGCTGTTGGGGCGGTGGACTGCCGTATAAAATGCACAGCCGATGTTGTAGCGGGTGACAGAGCGCCTCAAGCCAGCGTGTTAGCCCCTCAGGCATCCGTACTCAACCAGCATGCAGCGGCATTGGGATGAGAAGTGTGATCCAGGGCCGGGTCAAGTCTGTGGGGGAGGTGAGGGGAAAGAACTCCTGTACCTGCCCGAATGCCATACAGGGTGAGCGCCATAAAAAATGCCAGCCGGTTTCCCGACTGGCATTTTTGATCTCTAGCTATCTATCGACGGCGGGTTTAACCGACCAGCTGGCAGAGGATGGCGGAAATCGTAATCAACCCCATGATCGCCGCAAAGACGTTGCTGATGTGCTCTGATACTTCGCCAACCAAAAGTGAGCGCCATAAAAAATGCCAGCCGGTTTCCCGACTGGCATTTTTGATCTCTAGCTAGCTATCAACGGCGGGTTTAACCGACCAGTTGGTAGAGGATGGCGGAGATGGCAATCAACCCCATGGTCGCCACGAAGACGTTGCTGATCTGGCCCTGATACTTCGCCATGGCGGGGACACGCTTGATGGCGTACATCGGCATCAGGAACAGTATGGTGGCGATGATGGGGCCGCCCAGGGATTCGATCATGCCGAGGATCGAGGGGTTGATGATGGCCACGGCCCACAGGGTCAGGATGAAGAAGGCGATGATGAACAGCTCGACCTTCTTGCTGTTTGGCTGCTTGCCGCTGCTGCGCATCTGCTGGGTGATCATGCCCTTCAGACCTTCACGGGCACCCAGGTAGTGGCCGAAGAAGGAGGAGACGATGGCGACGAAGGCGACCAGCGGACCGAAGTAGGAGATGATCGGGCTCGAGTGCTGGTTAGCCAGGTAGGAGAGCACGGCGATGTTCTGGGACTTGGCTTCCGCCAGCTGGGCCGGGGTCAGGCTCATCACGCAGGAGAACACGAAGAACATCACGAAGCCGAGCAGGATGAGTGCGGTGCGCTTGAGGATGGCATCGGACTTGGCGACGGCGTTGTCACCGTAGTCGCGGCGTTGGGCCAGGGCGAAGCTGGAGATGGCCGGGCTGTGGTTGAAGGAGAACACCAGCACCGGGATGGTCAGCCACAGGGTGGTCGCGAAGTCCTTGGTGGAAGGCACCTGGGCCAGGGCGGCACCTGTCCAGTCCGGGATCAGATAGAGGGAGATGCCCGCCAGGATGGCGATGAGCGGGTACACCAGCATCTCGGTGACCTTCAGCATCAGTTTCTCACCGGCCAGCATGACCGACATCATCCCCATGATCAGCACGATGGAGAGGATCCAGCGCGGAGGCGCCGTCATCTGCAGCTGGTTGACCAGGAAGCTTTCCACCGTGTTGGTGATACCCACCCCGTAGATCAGCACGATCGGGTAGATGGCGAAGAAGTAGAGCAGGGTGATTAATTTACCGGCGCCGATGCCGAAATGCTCTTCCACCACCTGGGTGATGTCGGCATTGGAGTTCTTGGAGGAGAGCACGAAGCGGGCCAGCCCACGGTGAGCCAGATAGGTCATGGGGCCGACCAGCAGCGCCATCACCACCAGCGGCCAGAAGCCGCCCATGCCGGCGTTGATGGGCAGGAACAGGATCCCGGCGCCGACGGCGGTGCCGAACAGGCTGATCACCCAGGTAGTGTCTTGTTTGCCCCAACCGCGCGATTGGACCGAGCCGATTCCCTGCTCTTTTGAGGCTGCAACTTCCTGTGCGCCAGTGACCGTATTGGACATGTCTCTCACCCCGAATAGTGGTTTTAATTAGTCGGCGAAAGAATACTTTTTTTTTAATCAAAAATGTTGATCGGATTCACCTTTGTGATGGCAAAACGCGTATTTTCTTATGGAAATGTGATCAAAAGAATAAAAAATCAAAAATTCTTTATCATATGCAATGTTAGTTGAGTGTTAACTGAATGATTTTCCAACTCGCGGTGTTAGCAGTATGTTATTTTGACAGGTGCTGGGCAAGCTGGCGGATCATGCTGGCGGTGGCCCCCCAGATGAAGGATTGTTGCCAGGGGATCCAGTAGATGGTGTGGCGCTTGCCGGCTCTGGGAATGGTCAGGGCTATGTGGTTGGCCGGATTGAGCACATGACTGAGGGGCACCTCGAAGGCCTGCTCGACCTCGTCCGGGCTCAGGGTGAGCTGATAATCGGCATCCACCATGGCCAGCACCGGCAACACATCGTAGAGGGAGATGGTGTTGAGGGGGGTGAGGCTGCCGATGACATGGATCTGGGAGGCGGGGATCCCGAGCTCCTCCTGGGTCTCCCGCAGCGCCGTGTGGATCAGACTCTCATCCTCGGGATCCTGGCGCCCGCCCGGGAAGCTTATCTGCCCCGGATGGTGGCGCAACTGTGCACTGCGGCGGGTCAGCAATAGCTGCAGCCCGTCGGGTCGCTCCACCAGGGGAAGCAGGACGGCCGCCGGTTTGAGCCCGGCCAGCATCAGTCGATGGGCCGGGGCCGGGCGTTGCAGCAGGAAGCGGGTCAGCAGATCGGCGCTGTCTATCTCGATATCCATCTCGAGGCGTGGTTCCTTATGGTCTGCGGGCATCGGCATCATGAGCCCAGCGCATCCAGCAGCGGCAGGATGCGAGCCACCTTGTCATAGGTCTCCTGATATTCGCTGTCCACCTCCGAGTCGGCGATGATGCCGCCCCCCGCCCAGCAGTGCAGCCAGCCGGCTTCCGCTATCAGAGTGCGGATGCAGATGCTGGTATCCATCCGGCCGTGCTGGCTCAGGTAGCCGATGCTGCCGCAGTAGGCGCTGCGCCGCACCGGCTCCAGCTCCTCGATGATCTCCATTGCCCGGATCTTGGGGGCGCCGGTGATGGAGCCGCCGGGGAAGCAGGCCCGCAGCAGATCCACTCCCTGCCAACGGGCATCCAGCTTGCCGTGTATGGTGGAGACCAGATGATGCACGGCGGGGAAGGATTCCACCGCAAACAGATGTGGCACGCAGACCGAGCCGGGACGGCTCACCCGGCCGATGTCGTTGCGCAACAGATCCACGATCATCAGATTCTCCGATCTGTCCTTGTCGGCGCCGGCCAGCTCCTCGGCTCTCTTTTGGTCGATAACGGGATCGCTGTGACGGGGGCGGGTGCCCTTGATGGGCTTGGTCTCGATGTGGCGGCCATCGAGCAGCAGGAAACGCTCAGGCGAAAGGCTCAAAATGGCGCTATCCGGCAGGCGAATAAAGGCCGAGAAGGGGGCCTTGTTGGCCGCGCTGAGGGCGAGATAGGCCGCCCATTCATCCCCCTGATAGGGCGCGCTGAAGCGCTGGGTCAGGTTGATCTGATAACAATCCCCCGCCGCCAGATAGGCCTGGATCCGTGCAAACTTGTCGCCATATTCGGCCCGGCTCATGTTGCTCTGCCAGGGGCCGGTCAGCGAGAACGGCATCTGAGAGGTCGACGGGGAGGCGCTGTGCGCCTCGAGCCAGCGTAACCGACGGGTGAGCCCGGCCTCGTCCCCCCAATGTACCAGTTGCCAGCGGTTGGTGGCGATCTCCCGCAGCAGCGCCCAGTCATAGATCCCCACCGCCATGTCCGGCAACTGGATATCCGCCTCTGCCTGCGTGGGCAGCCGTTCGAAGCGCCGCCCCAGATCGTAGCCAAACAGGCCGAGCGCGCCGCCGATAAAGGGCAGCTCGCTCTGCTCCTGATCCAGCGGCCCCAACAGGGCTTGTTGCGTGCTGGCGAGCAGGCTGAGGGGATCCTCATCCTGATGCTCGGTCGCACCTGCACGCTGAATAAGGGTGCTGGCTCCCCGGGTCTCCAGGGTGGCGAGTGGATCGGCGCTGAGGATGTCGAAGCGGTTATCTGCCCCTTGGGGGCCGGCTGACTCCAGCAACATGGCCCAGGGTTGGTGTTGCAGCCGGGCAAACAGGGCGTGCAGCGATGTTTGTGGATCGAAATGGTGGATATGCAGTCTTGGTTTCATTTTTTGTTACACAGGCAACAGTTTGCACCCAGCTCCCTAGCCGGTACGGGTGCCCAAGCGTATCATGGCGGCCGGCATTTTCAGAAAACACCGTTATAAAAACACGCCGTTGTCTGCCGGCTCTGTGCGCACCCGCCGCCCGCCGAAGGCTCGGCTCATATGGAAGCCCTCGCTCGGCCTGACCGAGACGAGGACCAGTGAGGATGATATGAGCATCATTAAAAAACAGGACTTTATCGATTCCATTGCCGACGCCCTACAATATATCTCTTTCTACCACCCCCTCGATTTCGTCCAGGCCGCCAAGGCCGCCTATGACCGTGAGATCAACCCGGCCGCCAAGGATGCGCTGGCCCAGATCCTGATCAACTCCCGCATGTCCGCCGAGGGTCATCGCCCCCTGTGCCAGGACACCGGCATCGTCACCTGCTTCGTCAAGATTGGTATGAAGGTGCAGTGGGACAGCGACATGACGGTCCAGGAGATGGTGGATGAGGGCACACGCCGCGCCTACACCAACCCGGACAACCCCTTGCGCGCCTCGGTGCTCGCCGATCCGGCCGGCAGTCGCAAGAACACCAAGGACAACGCCCCGGCCGTGGTGCACATCGACATGGTGCAAGGCGACAAGGTGGAGGTGAGCATCGCCGCCAAGGGCGGTGGCTCCGAGAACAAGTCCAAGATGGTGATGCTCAACCCCTCGGACGACGTGGTCGAGTGGGTGCTGAAGACGGTGCCGACCATGGGGGCCGGCTGGTGCCCGCCCGGCATGCTGGGGATCGGCATCGGCGGTACCGCCGAGAAGGCCGCCGTGCTGGCCAAGGAAGCCCTGATGGAGCACATCGACATTCAGGAGCTGATCGCCAGGGGTCCCGAGACCACCGAAGAGAAGCTGCGAGTCGAGCTCTACGACAGGGTCAACAAGCTGGGGATAGGCGCCCAGGGCCTGGGCGGCCTCACCACCGTGCTGGACGTGAAGGTGAAGTCTGCCCCGACTCACGCCGCCTCCAAGCCGGTGGTGATGATCCCCAACTGCGCCGCCACCCGTCACGTTCACTTCGAGCTGGACGGCTCTGGTCCGGCCGAGCTGATCCCGCCGAAACTGGAAGACTGGCCGGAGATCACCCGCGAGTCCGGTGGCAACGTGCGCCGTGTCAACGTCGACGGCATCACCAAGGCTGAGCTCGCCAGCTGGAAGAGCGGCGATACGGTGCTGCTCTCCGGCAAGATCCTGACCGGTCGCGACGCGGCCCACAAGCGCATCGCCGACATGCTCAAGAATGGGGAAGGGTTGCCGGAAGGGGTCGACTTCACCAACCGCTTCATCTATTACGTGGGCCCGGTCGATGCGGTCCGTGACGAGGTGGTTGGCCCGGCTGGCCCCACCACCTCCACCCGGATGGACAAATTCACCGACATGATGCTGGGGGAGACCGGCCTCATCGGTATGATTGGCAAGTCGGAGCGCGGTCCCAAGACGGTGCAGAGCATCAAGGAGCACAGGGCCGTCTACCTAATGGCAGTCGGCGGCGCCGCCTACCTGGTGGCCAAGGCCATCAAGAAGGCGCGAGTGGTGGCCTTCGCTGATCTGGGGATGGAGGCCATCTATGAGTTCGAGGTTGAAGACATGCCGGTGACGGTAGCGGTCGACTCCCTTGGCAACAACATCCACGAGACGGGCCCGGCTTACTGGTCGGCCAAGATTGCCGAGCTGGACGTCAAGCTCTCCTGATCCCCATTGTGGGAGCAATCCTGTCTTGATGGCAGAATGACGAAGTAACGCTGTGTTGTCTGGTGACAAGTGCGGCGAAAGAGGCGACCTCAGGGTCGCCTCTTTTTCATGTCTCGTGTTTTGTGTCTGAAAGCTCAGTCGCTATCGATGAAGAGGGGAGGACGTGATCACGGCATCTTCAGAAAGCGCCTCTTCGATACGAGGCAGTGCAACAAATGCAATGCTCAATGATTGAGGTAGATGTCCTGCCCGCCGTAGCAGAGGGGGCCGCTCTGGACAGGGAGAGGCGCATCTTTGGGGTTGAAGAAGCGAGTCAACACGCCGGTGCGTTGGCCCAGGGTATCCAGCTTGAGGCGATCGAGCGCTATCTGCTCGGGTAACCAGGTCAGCACGGCGGCGCAGTGGCCGTTGCCCAGGCTTTGCTCCAGTACCCTCTGCCAGTTTTTGATCTTGGCGCCGTGCACCACCAGTATTCGGGCGGGGTTGATCCCCTGTGCCTGCCACTGCTCGGCCACGGGCAGCCCCGGCGGTGCGATGAGCAGGATCCAGCCGCTATCGCCTTGGCTCAGCCGCCCCAGCTCGCCAAGCAGCGGCGCTTCATCAAGATCACCAGCCAGTCGAGGCTCATGCTCCAGCTTGCCCTGATGGCGGGTGGGCCAAGGATTGATCAGGCCGACAGAGGGAGAGGAGGGGAGGTGACTCAGGGGCTGGCTCATATTAGTATCCTGTATGAATAACCATGCTGTATGTGTATACAGTAGTTCTATCTCATGTCGGTGACAAGTCATTTGTGGTTAAAAATGTGAGCGGATTAACAAGGCGATGAGCTACTTGATTGAATGAAAAGGATATTTTTATCAAAGATGAGGTGGGTGTTTTTTGCACTATGGACAAAGCAAGGGCAGGCGCTCATGGTTATACAGTCTGTATGGGAAGAGGAGAGACCAAGATGGATGTCAGCACCTTGCAACGGCTGGATGCCAATATTCTGCTCGGGATCATCAACGAGAAGCTGCGGCTGGAGTGCGATGGTCTGGAAGAGTTGTTGGCCTACTACGACATGACAGAGGATCAGCTGGCCACGCGTCTGCAGCAGATTGGCTATCACTATGATCCCATGAGCAACCAGTTCAAGGCCCATGGTTAATTCGCTCACGAAGTGTGCCCCAACTGGGGCACCTTCCTTTTATTGCCTGACGGATGCCCCGAACATTGAAACCGGTTTCAGCGCCCGCAGTGCTCGGCGTTATTTTCACGTATTTTCAGACGTGTGCAATCACTGAAAACCTATTCATGAGAATATCTTGGCAATTAATTATTAACTGCATGATTTTTATCTGTATTTTTATTTCATTCAGGTGAATTTAAGGAAAGGGTTTTCATGCTTTAACTGTCATCTTTATGCGTTAAAGTGTGACTCACGTTAACTTTTAAACCAACGGCTTTAGCTAGTATGCCCACGCCGGAACATATTATGAGATAACAACAGCGCCGGTCCCGAATGGGATAACAATTTTTATTTGTAACGAAGGAAAATGGTTTATGGCTACCAAGAAGAAGACAGACCAGGATCTCCAACTGGATAAAGATCAGCTCAAGGCGAGTATCGTGCGTCACCTGCGTTCTACCTTGGGGACAAGCGAACAGAAAGCCTCGCCAGAAGCGTGGTGGAAAGCGACCGCCGCCGCCGTCAACGAACAGGTGTACGAACGCCTGACCCGCACTCAGCAGACGCATTTCAAGAAAGATACCCGTGCCATTCATTATCTCTCTGCCGAGTTCCTGATGGGGCGCCTGACCTCCAATAACCTGCACAACCTCTCCTTGTATAAGACCTGCGAAGAGGCACTGGGTGAACTCGGTCTGGAACTGACCGACCTCTGTGAACAAGAACCCGACATGGCGCTCGGTAACGGTGGCCTGGGCCGCCTGGCCGCCTGCTTCATCGATTCCCTGGCCACCCTGAACTACCCGGCGGTCGGCTACGGCATCCACTACGAACACGGCCTGTTCCGTCAGGAAATCCAGGATGGCCGCCAGATCGAGCGCCCGGATTCCTGGCGTGAATATGGCAACCCCTGGGAGATCTGCCGCCCGGAATCCGTGCAGGAGATCCCGCTCTATGGCTACGTCGAGACGGTGTTCGGCGACAATGGCGGCCTGAAGAAGGTGTGGCACGCCGGTCGCAAGATCAAAGGGGTGCCTTGGGATATCCCCGTGGTGGGCTTCGGTGGCCATACCGTCAACATACTGCGGTTATGGGAATCCCGTGCCTCCGAGTTCTTCGACTGGGATGTGTTCAACGCTGGCGGTTACATCGACTCCCAGGCGGAAAAAGCCCAGGCCGAGACCATCTCCAAGGTGCTCTACCCGAACGATGACACCGATGCGGGCAAAGAGCTGCGCCTGATCCAGCAGTACTTCTTCTGTGCCTGCTCCATCAAGGACATCATGCGCCGCTACAAGCGCGCCCATGGCAGCGACTTCACCAACTTCGCCGCCCAGATCGCCATCCAGCTCAACGATACCCACCCGACAGTGGCCATCCCCGAGCTGATGCGGGTGCTGGTGGATGAAGAGGATCTGACCTGGGACGCCGCCTGGTCCATCTGCTATCGAGTGTTCTCCTACACCAACCACACCCTGCTGCCAGAGGCGCTGGAGAAGTGGTCGGTCAGCCTGTTTGAGAAGGTGCTGCCCCGTCACCTCGAAATCATTTATGAGATCAATGCCCAGTTCCTGAACAAGCTGGTCGAGCCCAAGTGGCCGGGGGACGATGCCATCAAGGCCAAGCTCTCCATCATTGAGGAAGGTGCTGTGCGCAAGGTGCGCATGGGCAACCTGTGCGTGATCGGTTCCTCCAAGGTCAACGGCGTGGCCGAAATCCACTCCAAGCTGGTGAAAGAGGATCTGTTCCCCGAGTTCGCCGCGCTCTGGCCGGAAAAGATGTGCAACGTCACCAACGGCGTGACCCCACGCCGCTGGCTGCTGGCCTGCAACCCCGAGCTCGCCGAGCTCTACAACGAAGTGGTGGGCAAGGAGTGGCCGTTGCAGCTGGACAAGCTGCGCGCCGTCACCCAGTTTGCCGACGACGAGGCGTTCCAGCAGCAGTTCATGCGCATCAAGCGTCACAACAAGGAGAAGCTGGTCAAGGTGATCAAGGCCGAGACCGGAGTCGATGTCAGCGCCGAAGCCATCTTCGACATCCAGATCAAACGCCTGCACGAGTACAAGCGCCAGCAGCTGAACCTCATCCACATCATGGCGCTCTACCGCCGCTTGTTGGCAAACCCGGACTACGACATGCACCCGCGGGTGTTCATCTTCGGCTCCAAGGCGGCGCCCGGTTACCGCCTGGCCAAAGACATCATCTACGCCATCAACAAGCTGGCCGAGCGGGTCAACAATGACGCCCGCATCCAGGGCAAGCTGAAGGTGGTGTTCATGCCGAACTACCGCGTGAGCCTGGCCGAGAAGCTGATCCCGGCGGCCGATGTCTCCGAGCAGATCTCCACCGCCGGTTACGAGGCGTCCGGTACCGGCAACATGAAGATGGCACTGAACGGCGCCATCACCATAGGGACGCTGGATGGGGCCAACATCGAGATCGCGGAAGAGGCGGGCGCAGAGAACTGCGCCATCTTCGGTCTGAACGTGGACGAGGTGAAAGCGTTGAAGACGCGGGGCTACAACCCCTATGACTTCTACTATGCCAACTCCGAGCTCAAGGCGGTGCTGGACTGGTTCGATACTGACTACTTCACACCGGGTCGTCCGGGCGAGCTCTCCTCCATCAAGCGCTCCTTGCTGGAAGGGGGCGATCCTTACCTAACGCTGGCGGACTTTGCCGCCTACTCGGATGCGCACAAGTTGATCGATACCTGGTACCGGGATCCGGCGCTCTGGGCCAAGAAGGCGATCATCAACTCGGCCACCATGGGCAAGTTCAACTCCGACCGCTCCATCCAGGATTATGTGGACAGGATCTGGAGCCTGAAGAGCTGCAACGTGGGCTGATAAACGCTCGATATGAAAGAACCCCGCATCGCGGGGTTTTTTTATGCCATCTAGCCAGCCTGGAGAGCTCAACGCTTGTCGACGATCTCGGTGCCGACCGGCACGCGCTTCCTGCCGGTGATCATGGCCCTGATCAGATCGCCCCGGGTCAGGCGATCGAGGACGATGACCGCCAGCACATGGATGAAGATGGCCATCTGCAGCGCCTTGGCAAAGAACTCGTGCAGTTCTTCCATGAGGTCCTCACCAAACAGCGACTCATATTCTGTCATGATCCCGGTGACGGCGGTCCCCACCAGACAGGTCAATAGCAGCAGTACCATCAAGGCGCCCAGCGGATTGTGGCCGGCATAATAGGGATGTTTCCCCTGCAAGGTGGCCTGCAGGTAGCGGGTGATGCGGGCCGGGGTCGGAAACCACTGGGCAAACCTGGCGTAGTCTGAGCCGACAAATCCCCACAGGATGCGCAGCACCAACAATCCAGTCAAAGCGTACCCGACATAGCGGTGATTGCGCTCCCCCTCTTCCAGGATGAACAGGTTGAGCACGCACAGCAGGACTGTGGCCCAGTGAAACACCCTGATCAGGGGATCCCATACCCTGATGGCCTTGCCGCTTTCCATCGCTTTCTCCATGATTTTTTCCTCATACCGGCTTTCCATGCGCCTGTTGCCGTAGCGCCGTTGCCCGCATCATGGAGGCACTTTCTTAAGGCCGCGTTAATGTCCTGAGCGTGTGGGCAGGAAGGACGCTGGTAGGTGCTTTACCGGGACGGGGACGGCCCGTGGCAAGGGGAGCGAGTGACATGCTAGGGGAAAGAAAAAGCAGAGCCCCGACGATGCGGGGCTCTGGTGTTTCAACGGTTCAGGGGCTTGACCTGTCAGCACTGACAGGCTCATGCGCCAGCCAGTGGATCAGTGCAGTATATCGCCGAAGCAATAGGCCAGCAGGGTCAGGATGACGGTGAACACCAGGTTCAGCACCAGGCCGGCCCGCATCATCTCCCGCTGCTGGATGTGGCCGCTGGCGAAGACGATGGCATTGGGCGGCGTGGCCACCGGCAGCATGAAGGCGCAGGAGGCGCCGATGGCGATCAGTACCGACATGACGATGGGAGAGACCCCCAGCGCCTCGGCCACCCCGGCAAACAGCGGTACCAGCAGGGCGGCGGTGGCGGTGTTGGAGACCAACTCGGTCAGGAACACCACGAAGGTGGCCAGACACAGCAGTATGACGAAGACCGGCATGGTGGCGAGGGTGCTGGAGAGGTGCTCCGCCAGGAAGGCATTGGCTCCGGTCTGCTTGAGGATGGAACTTAAGGTCAGGCCACCGCCGAACAGCAGCAGCACGCCCCAGTCGGTGTTCAGGTTGATGTCATCCCAGCTGGCGACCCGGCTGACGGCGATGGCCAGGATGGCGCCCATGGCGATCAGGGTGTCGAACTGGGGAATGCCCCCCAGCGCAGCGGCGATGGGCTGGGAGCCTATCCACAGCAGCACGGTGGCGAGGAAGATGAGCAGGGTCACCTTGCGCTGGCCGGTCCACTCTATGGTGACCTGCTCGGTGCTGACCTGGTGGGAGAGATTGGGGCGCATCACCAGATAGAGCAGGCCGATGCCGACCGGCATGAAGATAAGCACCACCGGAATGCCGAATTTGAGCCAGTCGGTGAAGCCGATGCCCATCTGGGCGGCAGCGATGGCGTTGGGGGGGCTGCCCACCAGGGTACCTATGCCACCGATGCTGGCGCTGTAGGCGACCCCCAGCAGGACGAAGACCAGGGTGCGGCGTTCCTTGTGGACGTCCAGTCCCTTGAGCATGCCGAGGGCCAGCGGCATCATCATGGCGGCGGTGGCGGTGTTGCTGATCCACATGGAGAGGGCGGCCGTGATGGTGAAGAGCACGATGGCAGCCCAGCCGAGATGGCCCTTGGCGAGCTGCATCACCTTGGCGGCGATCTGGGTATCCAGCCCCTGCTTGGAGAGCGCGGCAGCCAGTGCGAAGCCACCGAAGAAGAGGAACAACACGGGGTTGGCGAAGTCGGTGAGCGACTTGCTCATGTCAAACACCCCGAGCAGGGTGGCGAGCACCGGGATGGCGATCGCCGTGATGGTGATGTTGACCGCTTCGGTGAGCCAGAGGATGGCGATGAAGATCAGGATGCCGAGGCCCTTGTTGATCATGGGATCAAACGGGAGCCAGGCGAGCATGGCACAGAGCAGCAGGACGTCCAGGATGACGATCCCGGCCTTGATGTCCAGCCAACGTGGTGGGGCAGAGGGTAGGGCAGATGTATGCATGTTGTTTTCTCGGTTAATTTATGGTTGTTGTTGTGTTGCCGAGATTACATTTCTCCCCCCGTATGAAACAGGGGGAAGTGGTCAAAGCATGTGGCGACTCACAGAGTAAAGTGCAAACGGATCTGATATTAAACAGAATTTAAACATTTTGGTTTCATTTGGCCTGGGCCGTGACGGAAAGCAGCCACTCCTTGAGCAGGCTCTTTGGCAGGGAGCCGCTGCGTTGGGCCAGCACCTGACCGCGCTGGAAGACCATCAGGGTCGGGATGCTGCGAATGGCGTAGCGGCTGGCAATGGCCGCCTCTTGCTCGGTATCGAGCTTGACGAAGCGGAGGTGCGGCTCGAGTTCTCGGGCCATCTCCTGAAACAGAGGAGCGAACTGCAGGCAGGGGCCGCACCAGCTGGCCCAGAAGTCGACAACGACCGGAATGTCGGAGCCGATCAAGGTGTCAAAGTGAGCCATGCGCCCCACCACCGGGGTGCTGCCGAACAGGGGAGCGCGGCAACGACCGCAGCTCGCGTTTGAATCCATTTTCTCCCTGGGCAGGCGATTGCGGGTAAAGCACTGGCTACAATAGGTAGTGATAAGTGACATAATTGCTTCCTTAATTCATGGCTCGGCAACATCTTTATTGCATTGGTAGAGCAGACTAACGGTAACATAGCGGTCAGTTAATTTTCACAGTTGGCGATCTGTCGTGATGTTCTGTCACCGGATGGCTGACCATGACAAGAGAATCGAGACGGGATGAAGAGTGTTGCACGCGTCAATCGTGTTGTCCTGAGCCTTATCATCGTATCGCTGCTGGCGTTTTCGACCTATTGCTGGCAGTTGCTCAGCCAGCAACAACGGGCCTCCGAGCTCAGCGGGGCCGCCGAACTGGTGTTGAACCGGATCAACACCGACACCGTTTATCTGCTGGGGCGCGAAAAGGCGAGCGACGGCAGCGTGCAGCAGCGCCTGAGCCTGTTGTCAAACAGTCTCGACAAGTTCGTGAGCCTGGTGCGTGAAGATCCGGGCTCAGCCGATGATCCCAAGTCCCTGGCGCTGCAGCGTGACATCGATGGCTATCTGCTGGATCTTGCCAAGCTCTACACCATGGAGATGACCATCGAGTATCTGGAGCCTCGCTTCCAGAGCCAGCTCAAGTCGCTGATGGCCAAGGTGGCGGTCGAGTCGGCGGAGTACCGCGATCTCACCGAGTTGCTCAGGCTGAGCCACTACCTCAGACGCAGCTGGGACATGAATGAGCAGCGCCAGTTGCTGGCGTTGCAACAGCGCCTCACCGAGACCTATTCCCAGCTGCCCCCGATCCTGGCCATCACACAGCTCAGCCAGGAGCTCAACCGCCAGGTGATCGACTACCATCGCCTGCGTAACCAGATCATCGAGATGAAGGGGCTGGGATCGCTGCCCCTGTGGAAGAAAAGCAAGCTGGAGCTGGCCTCATCCCTCAAGAGTCAGTTTTATCTGATGGTGCTGGGCGGCGCCCTGCTCTGCTTCTCGCTGGTGGCCGCGACGCTGTGGCGCCGCAACCAGAAGCTGAGCGAGCTGTCCCGTCACGCCGAACTGCTGGCCCAGGCCAAGAGTGACTTTCTGGCCAACATGAGCCACGAGATCCGCACCCCCATGAATGCGATCATCGGCTTTAGCACCCTGGCGTTGCAGACCGAGCTGGATCAGCAGCAGCGGGATTACCTCAGCAAGATCAAGTCTTCGTCAGACACCTTGTTGCTGCTTATCAACGACATTCTGGATCTGACCAAGGTCGAGTCCGGCAAGCTGACACTCGAGGAGATCGACTTTGATCTCAGCGAGCAGCTTGACTCCCTGGCGGCCATGTTTGCCGATCTGGCGGAGCGCAAGCAGATCGAGGTCATCATCAACAAGTCGCCTACCGTGCCCGACTTTTTGCGCGGCGATCCCCTGCGCCTCGGTCAGGTGTTGGTCAACCTGGTCAACAATGCCATCAAGTTTACCGAGCGAGGGGAGGTCGAGGTGGCCATCACCCTCGCCAGTCAGCACCCCATGCGGGTGTGTTTCAGCGTGCGCGATACCGGTATCGGCATAGCGCCAGAGAAGCAGTTGCAGCTGTTTCAGCCTTTCACCCAGCTGGAGGCGGGCAACACCCGCAAATACGGCGGCTCCGGGCTTGGGCTCAACATCTCCCAGCGGCTGGTGGGGCTGATGGGGGGGGAGATCAGGGTGCAGAGCAAGCCTGGGGTGGGGTCCACCTTCATGTTCGAGATCCCCATGTCCCAGGCGGTCTACGGCGTGTCCGGGCGCCGGGTCTTCTTCGAGCAGCAGCCCCTCATCCTGATCATGGATGACAACGAGCTGGTGCTGGAGCTCGCCAAGGACATACTGAGCCGGGCCGGCGCCACCGTGCTCACGGTTAACAGTATCTCCCGCGCCCGCCAGGCGCTGAAGGAAGATGGGCACCATATCCGGCTGGCGATCCTCGACTGGCGCATGGGTCAGGAAGACGGCCTGGATCTGGCGCTCGAGATGTATCAACACAGCCAGTGGCGACGGTTGCCCATCCTGATGACCAGCGCCTGGTCCAGGGAGGGCTTGCACGGTCGCATGGAGAGCATGGGACTGACCCATTTCCTGGCCAAACCCATGACCGAGAATGCCCTGCTGGCCAAGGCGGATGAGTTGCTCAATGGCAGCTCCCACGACAGCAACGTGCGCCAGGCCGAGGCACAAGGGGATCAACAGCATTTTCGCGATCTGCTGCACGGTACCCGGGTGCTGCTGGCGGAGGACAATCGCGTCAACCAGCAGCTCATCATGGAGTACCTGCGCCGGGTCGAGGCCCTGGTCACCGTGGTGGACAACGGCCGCGAGGCGGTGGAACGGGTGGCGGAGCAGCCCTTTGACGTGATCCTGATGGACTTGCAGATGCCGGTGCTCGATGGGCTGGATGCGACACGCCAGATCCGCAAGATGGTGGACAAGCACGATGTGCCTATCATCGCGCTCACCGCCAGCGCCATGCCCGGTGACAAGGAGCGTTGCCTCGGGGTCGGCATGAATGGCTATGTCACCAAGCCGGTCAGCAAGCTGGATCTCTACAATAACCTGCTGCAGTGGGTGAGGGGGGCCAATGGCGAGCGACGGGCCACCCTCGAGGTCAAGCCGCCGGATCTGATGGGGGTGCTGGATCTGGAGGATGCGCTGCGTCGGCTGGAGCAGGACAGGGAGGCGCTGCAGATCCTGTTCAAGCTGTTCTTGTCCGAACACAAGGACGATCTGTGGGACATCCGCTCCGCCCTGCGCCGTCAGCAACCCGAGGTGGCGTGCCGTCTGTTGCATACCCTCAAGGGGGTGTCGGCCAACATCTCCGCCTCGCGCCTGCAACTGCTGGCCGGTGAGCTGGAGTGGCGGTTGCGGTTGCAGCAGGAGGAGTTGACCGAGGCCGAGCTTATCCATCTTCAGCAGGTGTTCAATCAGACCCGGGAGGAGGTGTCCCACTTCCTGCTGACCGGTGAGCAGCCAGAGTCTGCCGCGCCACTGTTCGAGCCGCGGGACAAGCGGTTCTGAGCCGGCGAAGATAGCAACCGTTCTCATGCCGGCCACTTCAGGCTATGATGACCGATTCTCATCGCCCCCACCTCGGGGGCGATTGTATTGAGCTTCTCTCAAGATCAATGGCGGCCGCTGCGGCGCCGCAAGCAAGGACAACAATGTGAGCGTATTTTTGCGGCTGGGCTGGTTCTTCAAGGATCAGTGGCGGCGTTATCTCATCGCCATCTCCCTGTTGATGATGGTGGCGCTGCTGACCGTGATCCCTCCCAAGGTGGTGGGCTGGGTAGTGGATGGGGTGGCCAAGGGAGATCTCGATAACGGCACCCTGGTACGTTATCTGGTGGGATTGCTGGGGCTTGGCATCGTCATCTACCTGCTGCGCTATGTGTGGAGGGTCATGCTGTTTGGTGCGTCCTATCGGCTCGCCTATGTGCTGCGCAACCGGCTGTTCAGCCACTTCACCCGCATGAGCCCGGATTTCTATCAGCGCCATCGCACCGGCGATCTGATGGCCCACGCCACCAACGACATTCAGGCGGTGGAGATGACGGCCGGGGAAGGGGTACTGACCCTGGTGGACTCCTTCATCGTCGGGATCCTGGTGCTCTCCATCATGTGCAGCCAGTACTCCTGGCAGCTGACCTTGCTCTCCCTGTTGCCCTTGCCGGTGATGGCGTTCTTCATGAATCGCTTCGGTACCCAGATCTACAAGGAGTTCAAGGCGGCGCAAGGGGCCTTCTCCCGCCTCAACAACAAGACCCAGGAGGCCCTCTCCGGCGTGCGGGTGCTCAAGTCCTATGCGGTGGAGTCCCTGGAAGACAAGGGCTTTGCCGAGCTGACCCGCCAGGCGGGGGAGTGCAACATGGCGGTGGCCCGCATCGATGCCAAGTTCGATCCCGTGATCTACCTCTGCATAGGTTGCTCCTATTTCCTGGCGGTGGCGGGCGGCAGCGCCCTGGTGCTGCAAGACAAGCTGACCCTGGGGGAGCTCACCAGCTTCACCATGTACCTGGGGCAGCTCATCTGGCCCATGTTCGCCATCGCCTGGCTGTTCAACATCATAGAGCGCGGCAGCGCCGCCTATTCCCGCATCGAGAGTCTGCTGGCCGAGCGCAGCGACATTCAGGATCCCGCGGCGCCGCAGCCCCTCACGGCCAGCTTCCCCCTCTGCATGAAGGGGGTGGATTACCGGCTGGAGCAACGCAGCCTGCTGCAGGGGATAGATTTCAGCCTGCAGCAGGGCGGCATGCTCGGGGTGGTGGGACGCACGGGGGCGGGCAAGAGCTCGCTGCTCAAGCTGCTGATGCGGCTGGCCAACCCCAGCGCCGGCCAGATCACCATGGGCGGCGTGCCCATCCAGCAGCTGGCGCTGGCCGATCTGCGCAGCCAGTTTGCCTACGTGCCCCAGGAGCCCTTCCTGTTCTCCACCACCATCGCCGCCAACATCGCCCTCGGCCGGCCCGAGGCCAGCCAGGAGGAGATCGAGCGGGTGGCCCGCATCGCCTGCGTGCACGATGACATCAGCCGCTTCCCCATGGGCTATGCCACCGAGGTGGGCGAGAAGGGGGTGACTCTCTCCGGCGGCCAGAAACAGCGCCTCGCCATCGCCCGTGCCCTGCTGCTGCCGGCCCCTATCCTGGTGCTGGACGATGCCCTGTCGGCGGTGGATGCCCATACCGAGAAACAGATCCTGCAGGCGCTCAAGGCCCATAGACGCACCCTGATCCTGATCAGCCACCGCATGACGGCGGTGGAGCAGGCGGACGAGATCCTGGTGCTGGAGCAGGGCCGCGTCAGTGAGCGGGGTCGCCACGGCGCCCTGATGGCCCACAACGGCTGGTACGCCGACATGGTTCGCTATCAGCGCCTGGAGCAAGACGTGGAGGAGAGCCTGTGAGTTTGATGATGAGACGAGTGGTTCCCCTCATCCCCAACCCTTCTCCCACGAGGGGAGAAGGGAGCAAAGAGTGTCAATTCCTTGGGAACGCTGCGCTGGAGGCAAGTCTGTGAATCCAACCATTAAACGCCTGCTGGCCTACTGTGCCCGCTATCCTCGCTGGCTCATCCAGGCGGGGATCTGCCTGCTGCTGGCGACCGGTGCCGAGGTGGCGGGGCCGCTGCTGATCAAGCTCTTTATCGATGACTATCTGGCGCCGCGCCAGCTGGTGTGGCCGGCCATTGTGGCGCTCGGAGCGGGTTATCTCGGTCTGCAACTGCTGTCGGCCGCCGGTTTCTACCTGCAATCCCTGCGCTTTAACCGCATCGCCCAGGCGGTGGTGCAGACCCTGCGCGAGCAGGTATTCGCCACCGCCATCCGGCTGCCGGCCCGCTATTTTGACAAGCACAGATCCGGTTCGCTCATCTCCCGCATCACCAACGACACCGAGGCCATCATGAACCTCTATGTGCAGGTGATCGGGCTGCTGGTGCAAAAAGTGGTGCTGCTGTGCGGCATCCTCCTCTCCATGGCACTGCTGGATCTGCGGCTGATGCTGGTGTGCGCGACCCTGTTGCCGGCGGTCGGTGCCGTGATGTGGCTCTACCAGAAACTGAGCGTGCCCGTGGTGCGGGCCACCCGCAGCCTGCTGTCCGACATCAACAGCCGGCTCAACGAATCCCTGCAGGGGATGCCGGTGATCCAGGCCATGGTACAGGAGCGGCATTTCGCCAAGGCCTTTGCCGAGGTGAACCAGCAGCACTGGTCGGCGCGGCTCAAGAGTCTGAAGATCAACGGCATCCTGCTGCGCCCGCTCATCGATCTCTTCTACATGATGGTGCTGATCGGGCTGCTCGCCCTGTTCGCCCACGAGGGCCTGAGCGCCGGCGGCGCCATCCAGGTGGGGGTGCTCTACGCCTTCATCAGCTATCTGGGGCGGATGATAGAGCCGCTCATCGAGATGACCAACCAGCTCAACCAGTTGCAGCAGGCCATGGTGGCGGGGGAGCGGGTGTTCGCCCTGTTGGACGAAGCCCGCGAGAGCACCGCCGGGGAGAGTCAGCCACTGCAGGGGCGGGTCAGCTTCGAGCGGGTGAGCTTCTCCTATGACGGCCAGCAACAAGTGCTGCGGGAGCTGAGTTTCAGTACCAGACCCGGCCAGATGCTGGCGCTGGTGGGCCACACCGGCAGTGGCAAGTCCACCATCATCAGCCTGCTGATGGGCTTCTATCCCATCGGCGGCGGGCAGATCCGTTTCGATGATCACCCCCTGGAGACGCTGTCACTCGCGGCGGTGCGCCGCAGCATCGGCCTGGTGCAGCAAGATCCCTTCATCTTCGTCGGGACCCTGGCGGAGAACCTGCGGCTCGGCCGTGACGGCATCCTTGATGCGCAGCTCTGGCAGGCGCTCGAAGAGGTGCAACTGGCGGCCTTTGTGAAGAGCCTGCCCCAGGGGATCGAGACCATGATGGAGGAGGGGGGCAAGAACCTCTCCGCCGGTCAGCGCCAGCTGCTTTCGTTTGCCCGGGCGCTGGTGGGGGATCCGCGCATCCTCATCCTGGACGAGGCGACCGCCAGCGTGGATTCCCAGACCGAGCTCGCGCTCTCCCAGGCGCTGTCGGCGGCGCGCCGTGGCCGCACCACCATCGCCATCGCCCACCGGCTCTCCACCATAGTGGATGCGGACGAGATCCTGCTGCTCTCCCGCGGTCAGGTCAACGAGCGCGGCACCCACGGCGAGCTGATGGCGCTGGGGGCACACTATGCCCAGCTGTTCGAGATGCAGAGCCAGGGCGCCTGGCTGGAAGAGAAGCGGGCCTGAGCCCGTTCATGAGATAAAAAACAGCCGGCAGATGCCGGCTGTTTTGTTTGGCAAGACCTCAGACCGTGGCCTTGCTGCGGGTCACCAGCTTGGGTTGCAGGGGCGGGAAGTCGTCGTTGAAGAAGGTGTCGGCCTCTTCGATCTGCGCCTTGCGCTGCTTCTGGATGAAGTTGTCGAAGTCGCGCTTGATCTCCGGATCCTTGAGCGCCTCGTAGTCGAATACGTTGGCCGCGTAGAGGTAGTTGAAGTAGATGTCCACGAACTCGCTGCTGGCACAGGCGGAGGTGAACTTGCTGTTCTGGCGATCGAAGTTGATGCGGTACTGCTTGATCTTGGGCACATAGACCAGCTCGCTGCCCACCTTGAACACCTCGACCGTGATGCCCACCGTGATGGTCTTGTAGAAGTCCTTGTTGTTCTCGACCCCGAAACGAATGGCATCCCCCTGCTTTTGCAGGAACTTGTTGAAGCTGGCCAGCGCCGTGGTCCCCTGACTCACCACCACATCCATGATGAAGTTGATGAAGTCGGTGGCGATGCTGATCCCCTTGATGTGGCGGCTGTAGCTCTGCTGATCGATCTTGCTCGGTCCCATCAGCGGGATCTTGGACAGCGCCTTGGCCCAGAGATCCGCGTCCGTCTTGTACTGATCCCCGTAGGCCTCGGCGTAGCGGTTGATGTAGGCGGTGACCACAGAGGTGATGGCAATGAGATAGGCCTTCTGCTCCGCCAGCTTGGCCATGA
Organism: Aeromonas sp. MR16; assembly: GCF_022549315.1. Lineage (NCBI taxonomy): Bacteria > Pseudomonadati > Pseudomonadota > Gammaproteobacteria > Aeromonadales > Aeromonadaceae > Aeromonas > Aeromonas sp. MR16. The sequence goes on from NZ_JAKZFK010000020.1 coordinate 56,497, forward strand.
CGGCGGGATCGTCCAGCAGCTCGTTGGCCACGATGAACTCCACCAGTCCGTCTTTATCGGCGTAGGGGTCGTTGCCCACCGCCTTGACGGTGGGCAGATTCACGTCGTTGAAGAAGGCCTCGGCCTCGGCGAACTGCGCCTTGCTGCTCAGGCGGTTGGCGGGGGCTTCGCGCACCAGCTGGCAGAGCACCAGCTCGGCCTCGTAGTCGGATGCACGCAACTGCGGCAGCTGATCCTGGTTACCGAAGGTCTTCTTGTAGGCGAGGTTGAAGTCGATCAGCACCGAGCTGCAGCCGCAATCCATGGCGAAGTCGACGTTGTAGCTGAGCGGCCCCGAGGGCAGCGGCTTGCTCATCTTGCCCTTGGCCGCCAGGTTGGCGTAGCACCTGAGGTACTCCCGGCCAAACAGCTCGTAGGCACGGTTATTGTTGAAATTGAGCTGGAAGGTACCGGCGCTCTCGCCCCCGTTGAACAACTGCTGATTGTTACCCATCTCTCTCTCCTTGTGCTGTGCGAAAAGGTAGCCCGGCGCCCACTGGCCATTCACGAGCCAGCACAGCCTAGCGAGGGATGGGGCAGATGGTTACTGTGACTTATGTCAGTGGCGGCAGAAGGAGGGCGGGCTAGCGTCGGTGGGGGAGACAATAGTCGTTAACTTTCATCCGGCTAGGGCTGTCATCAGGCTGACACAGTGGCGCCGCCCCTTGAAAAAACGGGGCGATGGGGGCCAAAGATAATGCCCATCCGGACCGGGGCGCCCCATTTTGCCATTTACCAAACGAATGTAATCCCTCTTTTCATTTGGATAATAAATGCCTTGGGGCGGGTAAAACGCTCGTTAGTTGCCCTCGCTGGGACGATTGGAGGCAGGAGTGTGCCTATGTCGGCGCTGTTTTTAGCCGCTCGGGGCGTCAAGAGCTGAGGGACGGGCGGTGGCTGGCTCGCAGAGCCGCTGATCGGATGCACGGGGTGCGAAATGGGTGCTTGTCTATTGGGGGAGATGCTGGCAACATTTCGGTCACAATCACTCATCGGATCAGTTCGCATATGGATTTGCAACGCTTCAAGGCCAACCTCGCCCTGCGCCTCTTCGCCTGGCGCTACATTCCCGTCATCGGCTTCTGTGCCCCCGTCATCGAGCAGATGGACGCCAAGGCGCTGCGCATCCGCATTCCGCTCGGCTGGCGCACCCGCAACCACCTGGGCAGCATGTATTTCGGCGCCCTGGCGACCGGCGCCGATCTGGTCGGCGGCCTGCTGGTGATGGAGAAGGGACGGACCAGGCGCAAGAAGGTGCATTTCGCCTTCAAGGATGTGCAGGGGGAGTTTTTGAAGCGGCCCGAGGCGGACGTGCGCTTCGAGTGCGAGGCTGGGGAGGCGATCGATGCCATGATCGATGAGTCGCTGGCGACGGGGCAACGGATCAATCGCCCCATCCAGGTGGTGGCCACCTGCCCGTCCCTGAGCGGTGACGAGGCGATGGCGCGCTTCGTGCTGACCCTGTCGATCAAGGCCAGCTGAGCCAGAGACTCAATACCCGAAGCGGGCTCGGCCCATGGCCGGGCTCATCTTTCCCATCAGGACTCGGCAGTGTGGAGACTCAGCCGATCTCCGGGCTGATCCCTTCCTTCACGACCACCTTCATGCCGTTGAAGTTGACCACCTGGCCGGCCACTATCTTGCAGCGCTTGCGGGTCTCTACCTGACCGTTCACTTCGACCAGGCCATCGCCGACCAGCGCCTTGGCCGCGCCACCACAATCGGCCCACCCCTGATGCTTGATAAGGTCGCACAGGGCAACGAAGGGGTGGCCTTCGAGCAGAAACGTCTCCATGAAAAATCCTCGCTAATGAATGCCGGGCACGGCAGGGCGGTTATTCTAGGCAGTTAGGGTCGGCAGGGAAAGGGTCAGGGCCGGATTGGACCAGAAAAAGTGGGGCAGGCGGCCATAAAAATGCAGCCCGGCAGAGCCGGGCTGCATGATCCTGAGGTGGGCTGTGCTTTCTCTTAGCCGAATTTCACCACGGCTTCCCCCGTCACGGCGAGGGCGCCGCTTGAGGTGAAGATGCGGGTGGCCAGGGTGGCGATGGGCTTGTCTTCGCGCAGGGCGATGATCTCCACCTCCGCCGTCACCTCGTCACCGACGAACACAGGTTGCTTGAAGCTGAGGCTCTGACCGAGATAGACGCTCCCCTTGCCAGGCAGATGCTGGCCCAGCAACCCGGAGAAGAGGCTGGCCAGCAACATGCCGTGGACGATGGGACGCTCGAACGGCGTGCTGGCGGCAAAGGCCGGATCCAGGTGCAGGGGATTGAAATCCTCCGACAAGCCGGCAAAGGCGCTCACTTCCGCCGCGCCGAAGCGCTTGGTCAGGCTGGCCTTCTGGCCGATGGCGAGGGTGCTCATGCCGGTATCTCCTCTGTGGTGCCGCTAAAGATGGGGTTGAGCCGCGTCTTGACGTAGCTGCCGGGGGCTGCCGCGAGGCCTTCAACGGGCACGCGGGCGGGGATGGGGTCAGCCTCCTCGCTTCGAGCGCTGATGAAGCCCATCATCTCGGGCCACCAGGAGCCGCCCTGGTGGGTTGCCTCCTCGAGCCAGGCCTGCGGGGTCTCGGCCTCGTTCTGGCTCTGCCAGAAGCCGTATTTGTTGGCCGCCGGCGGATTGATGATGCCGGCGATGTGGCCGGACTCGGCCAGGATGAAGCGCTGCTCGCCGCCGAACAACTTCATGCCCTGCCAGGTACCTTGCCAGAGCGCGATGTGATCGTCGATGGCCGACACCAGCAGCACCGGGGTCTTCACCTTGGCCAGATCGATGCGGGTCTGGCGGATCTTGAGTTCCCCCTTTACCAGCTGATTCTCCAGATAGAGCCGGCGCAGCAGGCTGTTGTGGGTCTTGCCCGCCACGTTGGTGCTGTCGCTGTTCCAGTGCAGCAGATCGAAGGCCACCGGGCTCTGCCCCTTGAGGTAGCTGTCGATGTAGTAGTTCCAGTAGAGGCTGTTTTCCCGCAGCAGGCTGAAGGAGACGGCCAGCTGGCGCCCGTCCATGATGCCCTTGGCCTCATTTTGGGCCTCCAGCGCGGCGATGATGGGCTCGTGGATGAAGATGCCGAGCTCGCCGGGCTGGGAGAAGTCCAGCAGGGTGGTGAACAGGGTGGCGGAGCGCACCCGCTGCTTCTGACGGCGGGCCGCCAGCCAGCCCATGGCGAGCGACAGTGCGGTGCCGCCGATGCAGTAGCCGATGCCGTGCACCTCCCGCTCGCCGGTGGCCGCCTCCACGGCGTCCAGGGCGGCGATGACGCCATCCACCACGTAGTCGTCGAGATCGACTTGGGCTTGGGCCACCCCCGGGTTGCGCCAGGAGATCATGAATACCGTCTGGCCCTGGGCGACCAGCCAGGCGACCAGGGAGTTCTGGGGCCGCATGTCCATGATGTAGTACTTGTTGATGAAGGGGGGCACGATCAGCACCGGCGTTTTGCCCACCGTCTCCGTGGTCGGGCTGTACTGGATCAGCTCATAGAGCTCGGTGCGTTGCACCACCCGGCCCGGGGTCGTCGCCAGATCCCGGCCCAGCTCGAAGGCGGACTCGTCGGTCAGCCGGATGTTGAGTTGATCGGCGCTGCGCTCCAGGTCCTCGGCAAGGAGGGCCAGCCCGCGCACCAGATTCTGGCCGTCGGACTCCAGGGTCAGCTTGAGCAGCTCGGGGTTGGTCGCCAGGAAGTTGCTGGGGGCCATGGCGTTGATGTACTGGCGGGTGAAGAACCGCAGTCGATCCCGGCTCTTCTCTGGCACGCCTTCGAGCGCGTCCACCGAGGCCAGCAGGTGCTTGGCGGTGAGCAAATAGGATTGCTTGAGATAGTCAAAGATAGGTTGCTCGCTCCAGGCCTCGGCCTTGAAGCGGCGATCGCCGCGCTCCGGGGTGATCACCGGGGCGCTCTCCTGGCCCGCGCTCTTGAGCAGGGTGTGCTGCATCAGCTTGAGCTGATCCTGCCACCAGCCCATCTGCGCCTGGATCAACTGCCAGGGTTGCTGGCTGCTCTGCTCCAGCACCTGGCCGAGATCGTCCAGATTGGTCTGCAACAAAGCCTGTGCGGTACGCTCGGTCTGGGCCTTGGCCATGCCCATCAGCTTGTCGTTATAGTGGGCCAGGGCCTCGAACAGCGGGCCGTAAGATGATTGGCTCATGTTCTCTCCTTCACCCACGCCCGTGACGGGAACAAGCCCGTGCTGTCGAGTCGTGGGGAGATGTGGCTGCCCGAGTGGGCAGCCAGGGGTTATCAGGCCTTGCCCGTGCTCTTTTTGATGCCATCCGCGGTCAGGACATCCAGCTCTTCCTTGAACTGCAGACCCAGGGCATTGAGTTTCTGGATGTCATCCAGCATCTGGCGGGAGAGCTGGCTGGCGGTTTCCAGTTGCACTGTGCCGAGGGCGGCCAGGCTCTGGGCATCCTGCACCTTGCCCACCGCTTGCAGCTGGTTCAGACCCAGCTCGGCATAGGCGTTGGCGGAGGCCAGCTGCAACCGGGTCAGCTGTTCGATGTTGCTGGCCAGCAGCTGGTTGTAGCGGGTGAGCGGGGAGGTGAAACCTTGCATCTGCTCGGTAAAGCTCTTGAGGATATCCATATTCATCATGCGTCTCCATTTCGGCTGAACTGTATTGTTATGAGCCAGCGGGCTCTCTTTGTTGGGTACAACTTGTCATCCATGGTCACGCGGTGCTTGCTCTGTTCAAACACGCGTTTAACCATTCTGCAACTAAATGCGATTTGATGTAAATGACATAAGTGTTAATTTGCGTTTGAATTTTAATTTCAGGTGTTTCTTGTCAGGGATGGATTCAGACGGGAGATGACGCAGGGCGGCCAGCTGGGCCTCGTGCCACCGACTCTGCGCTGATAGTCTGGCAAGACGTTCAGATTGTTAAGGAATACCTAGATGAAATCCCTTGCCCTGCTGCTTGGTTGCGGCGCGCTGGCCTTGACTGGCGCCGCCCATGCCAGCACGCCGATCCAGATCTCGCTGCCCGGTATCAATCTGCCGGCATCCCATCAGGTCGAAGGGGCGCGCGCCTCCTTCCTGTATGGCCGGACCGGTCAGGTCAAGGGCATCGACTTGCCGGTGTTCGCGCTCTCTGACGTGGATCAGTTCACCGGCTTGCAGCTGGGCATCTTCTTCGGTGCCGCCCGGGTGCGCCATCAGTTTGGCGGGGTCGCCATCAACGCCGTCAACTGGCACGAGGGGCAGGACACCGGGCTGAACCTCGGCTTCGTCAACCTGACCAACAACGTGCAGGGCTTGAACTGGGGGGCGGTCAACATTGCCAAGGGCAATGCCCTGGCCAACGTCGGTTTCGTCAACTATGCCGAGCGCACTACCTTCCAGCTCGGTTTCATCAATGCCACCAAGCATCTCGATGGCTTGCAGATAGGCCTGGCGAACTACGCCGAGAACGGCGTCTTCCCCATCTTGCCCCTCATCAACTTCAAGAAATCCTTCTAAGGTACGGCCCCGGCCTTGCATTGGCGAGGGCAGGCATTACCCTGTGTTGCATCAATGGTGCAGAGAAGTGATCTTGAGATGACGACTGGTCATATGGATGCCATTGGCATCGGTTGGGACGTGAGAGGCTGGCAAGGCAACGCCCAGGCGGTGGCTGTGGTGGGTTGGCAGGCCGGTGAGCAGCGGCTGCACTGGCTGGGGGTCTCGCCCCTGTTTCGGCTGAGCTCCCGGGTTGCCCCGGATCTGGATGCCTTGCTGCGCCCGGCCCTGCAAGACGAGATTGGCTTGATGCAGGTGCTGGCCTGTCCGCAATTGGCGCTGGGGATCGATGCGCCGCTCGCCTTTCCACGGGCGCTCGCCGAGCTGCTGGCGGGGAGGGGGGCGCCATGCGCCGTGCCCCAGCGGGAGATAGACAATCCTTACGCCTATAGAGACTGCGAGCGCTGGTTGCATCAGCAGTACGGCAAGAAGCCGCTGTCGGCCACCTTCGACAGGCTTGGCAACAACGCGACCCTGGCGCTCTCCATGTTGCCGCGCCTCGCAGACTTGCAGCTTGTACCGACGCGGGTCCCACAGGCCGAGCGCGCCGTGCTGGAGGTCTATCCGGCCCTGGCCAAGGTGGCTGGCAAAACCTCGATGGCGAGAAGGGAGATCGCAGGTCAGCTGCCACCCGATGTCACTCCGGGGACGGATCGCTACGACGCCGCCCTCTGCGCCCTGATGGCGCTGCAATATGCCGCCAGAGACGCCGTCACCTCCTTGCCGTCCCTAGTCTCGGCACCCGCCGATTTTCCCCTGGACGAGGGCTGGGTCTACCACTTCGCCCGAGATTGAAGGCCGGGCCAAGAGCGCTCATCGACCCCTTTTTTATCTTGCCGGCAGCCAAACCCTGCCGGCTCTCTTCTCGTCATGTCTCTGAAGTAACCTGATCTTGGCATCAAAGGTGTTTGAATATTGCCCTCATATGCCATCAGACAAGAATGTGAAACCAACAAATCAGACTGCCGAGACCCTGTGCCCTGAAAACATCTCGCAAGGCAGACGCCGGGGGGACAAGGCGACCAATATGCCGCTGGCGGGTGATTTTAAAGTACAAATGCCGAGTCGCGCCGGGAATCACTGGAAGAGCCATCTCTTCATCCGATATATTGCCTGCTTTCCTCATCCTTCTTCTGTGGTGGTTTCGATGAAACGCATTCTCTCTATCCAGTCCCACGTGGTGTTTGGTTGTGCCGGTAACAGCGCCGCCGTGTTTCCCATGCGCCGTCTCGGCATGGAGGTCTGGCCCATCAACACGGTGCAGTTCTCGAACCACACCCAGTACGCGGCGGGTTGGCAGGGGATGGCGATGCCCGCCGGTCATATCAGCGCCCTTTGCAAAGGCTTGGGGGATATCGAGGTGCTGGGGCAGTGCGATGCGGTGCTCAGCGGTTATTTGGGCTCGGCCGAGCAGGGGGACGAGATCCTGGCGGTGGTGGCGGCTGTCAAGGCGGCCAACCCGGCGGCCATCTACTTCTGTGACCCGGTGATGGGCCACCCGGAGAAGGGCTGCATCGTCGCCCCCGGCGTGACCCGATTCCTGACCGAGCAGGCGTTGCCGGTGGCGGACATCATGGCGCCGAACCTGCTGGAGCTGGAGACCCTGTGTGACGCCCAGCTGGCGGATCTGACCCAGACTCGCGCCGCCGCTCACCAGCTGCTGGCCAAGGGGGTGAAGATGGTGCTGGTCAAGCACCTTGGCCGCGCCGCGAGCCAGTCTGGCCGCTTCGAGATGTTGCTGGCCACGGCCGAGGGAGATTACCTGATCGCCCGGCCGCTCTATGAGTTTGCCCGCCAACCGGTGGGGGTGGGGGATCTGATCAGCGCCCTCATGCTGGCGAATCTGCAGGCGGGCTTCGATGCGGTGGCCGCCTTCGAGCGCACCAATGCGGCGGTGGATGCCGTGCTGCTGCGCACCTGGCAGGCTGACGCCTATGAGCTGCAGCTGATCGATGCGCAATCGGCGTTCGCCGAGCCCATGGTCGAACACAGGGCCGAGCGACTGGCCTGAGGGGGGTGATCGGCCCGCTATGCTGCGGGCTGATCAGCTTCTACTGCGGCGCTCCCCCGAGGCTGACCGCCTGAAAATGCTCGACCGTGGGGAAGGGGTCATAGAAGTGATGGAGCAGCGCCTTCCACTGCTGATATTGGGGGGAGCCTCGAAAGCCCCGGGTGTGATCCTCGAGCCGTTGCCAGTTGACCAGCAGCAGGTAGCGATGGGGGTCGGTCAGTGAACGTTGCAACTGATGGCCGGCGTAGCCTGGCATGGCGCTGATGATGCGCTGAGCCTGTTCGAACGCCAGCTCGAAGGCGGTACTCTGGCCCGGGATGATTTGCAGTGGGGCGACTTCCAATATCATGATGGCTCCTTGCCTGATAGCACTTATCTGAGTCAAAAGAGGCGCCATTTCAACAAGCTATGGCGCAATAAACAAGGCCAGCCGCGAGGCTGGCCTTGTTTATTGCGGGGGCGTAGAGGACGCCAGGTTCACAGTTGCTTGTAGAAGAACTGGGTCGCCGCGAGCGAGCCGTCGGCGTTTTTAGCGAAAGCCGGGATCTGGCCCGCCTCCTGATAACCGAGCTGGCGATAGAGGCTGGAGGCCACATCGCCCACCCGGGAGTCCAGCACCAGCAGGGTGCGATGGGCGTCACGGGCCCCTTGCTCCATGGCCTCCATCAGGGCGCGGCCCACCCCCTTGCCGCGAGCCTGGCTGTGCACCATCAACTTCTCCACCTCGGCCCTGTGACCGCCGTTGGCCTTGGTGCAGAGCGCCAATTGCAGGGCGCCGACCAGATGATGCTGGTCGAAGGCCACCCAGAGTCTGCGCACCCCGTCGGCCAGCTCGGCCTCGATGCCTTGCCAGTACTCCAGCCCCTGCTCTTCCTGCAGGGGAGGCAAGAAGCCCACGGAGGCACCATTGATCACGCTGTCTTGCAGCAGGCTGATCAACGCAGGCTTGATGCCTCTGGTGCTATCGACCTCAAGGATCTCCATCGACACTCCTCATTGTTTATGGATTTTTTACAAAAAAAATCAAATGGTAACTAATTAGATCCTGCTCGGCCAACCAGCCAGCTGGCTATGGAGATTGCTGATCCATCGCACCTGCGCTTAGCGGATCAGCTCTTGCACCGTCAGCCATTTAAACAGCAGGCGGGAGGTACGGGAGAGACCTCGTCCGTGACCTGCGTCTAGCGGATCAGCCCCTGCTCGGCGAGCCATTTAAACAGCAGGCGGGAGGTACAGGAGAGCTCTCGTCCGTGACCTGCGTCTAGCGGATCAGCCCCTGCTCGGCGAGCCATTTAAACAGCAAGCGAGAGGTACAGGAGAGACCTCGTTCGTGACCTGCGTCTAACGGATCAGCCCCTGCTCGGCGAGCCATTTAAACAGCAAGCGAGAGACGGGGGAGACCTCATCCAGATGGCGGCTGTCGAGCCAGCGCAGCTCGGCGATCTCTGCCGAAGCGGTGGGAGTGCCATCCGCCTCGCCGGTGTAGCAGCGCAGCCTGACCAGCACGCCTTCAGGCTTGCCATCGGCCTGGGCGCTGAATTCGCAGGCGAAGCGCAGGGTGTCGGGCCGCAGGCTGACCGCCAGCTCCTCGCCGATCTCCCGGATCAGGGCCGCCTCGTCGCTCTCCCCGGGTTCACGCTTGCCGCCGGGGATGTAATAGATCTCCTTGCCGTGGGAACGCGCGCACAGCAGCTGTTTATCCTGAAAACTGAGCCATGCCAGTTTGTCTATCATGCTAAATCCTGTCATTTAAGTGAACCCTGCTGCTCGTACAGGGTGCGATAGGAGCGGGTCTCCCGTTGTTCGTCGTGGAGATCGAGCTCGGTCGCCAGCGCCAGCAACTGCTGGCGATAAGCGGGCAGGGCCGACTCGTCGTCGGTCATGATGGCCAGCTCGGCAAAATCGCCGATCCCGGCCAGGTGGTCCAGGGTCAGGTGGAAGGGACCAAGGAAGTAGATGCTGCGCCGCTTGTCGATGGTCAGCATCTGCTGGTAACCCAGGCTGTGCAGCATGCTGATGGCCTTGTCCGTGTCGCTGATATTGACCGCCTCGCAGCGATCCGGCCCCGGTCCCTTGACTATCCACAGCCGGATGCCGGAGGGCTGCATGATACGGATCAGCAGGCTCTTGTCCTGACTGGCCAAGGTGCGCTCGGGGGTGTCGAAGTAGCAGTCCCGCTCCTGGTTGTCCTCCAGCATCACCTCGGGGTTGAGGCGACCGAGGGCGGCAAGGAAGGCGGCGCGATCGGCGAGGCGGTACTTGAACTCCACCTCGAAGCGACCCTGAAAATGTGTGGCCATGGCAGCGTGCTCGACGACAAGACGGCAAATGAATAGGGCAGACTAGCAAAAGCGCGGGCCTTGCCCAAGCGCCTGGATCACAACCCGATGCTAATCGCCGCCTTTATGCACACCTGGTTCGTGAAAACTCGGGCTGGCGCACAGCCCGCGGCTGGGTGGCTGGGCGCCGCTCTGGGGCTGTGCTCTAATAAGCTCCCTCTTTGGCGGTAGTGCCGCCCATGATCAACGACAGCGGCGGCGAATGGGCCGGCGCGAGTGGAGCCATAGATGCAGATCACGCAATTGAGCAACTTTATCGGATTGGGGGTGGCGGGCAACTTTGCCGGCCATCTGGAGCAGGCGGGCGAGGCGGCGGACTTCGTCGCCGTCAAGGTGGTGGACAAGGTGGCCCCCAAGGCGCTGTTTCCCTTCTATGTGCCCTCCCATCCGGGCCAGCTCGGGGTCTTCCCCTTGAGCGGCGACGCCATCTTCCTGCCGGAGGCGGCGGTCAGCGGCGATGAGAAGGTGCAGATAGAGCCGGAAGTCGCGCTCTGGTGCGAGCTGGAGTATGCGGGGGAGCAGGTGGTCGCCATTCGTCCCAAGGCGTTTGGCGCCTACAACGACTGCTCCATCCGTCGTCCCAACGCCAGGAAGATCAGCGAGAAGAAAAACTGGGGTGAGGAGAGCAAGGGGCTGGCCGCCACGCTCTTGCCGCTGTCCGGGTTTGCCGAGGGCTGCGAGCTCGATGACTATCGCATCGCCTGCTATCTGGAGCGCGACGGTGAGCTGCATCCCTACGGCGTTGACAGCGCGGCGGTGGATTACAGCTACTTCCATCAGCAGTTGCTCGACTGGGCCATCGACAAGTTCAATCATCAGCAGGATGAAGGCCCGGCCGAGCACATTCAGGGGCTGCTGGCCCAGGCGGGGCGTCCGCACCATGCCCTCATCAGCATAGGCGCCACCCGCTACACCCCCTTCGGCGAGACCCACTTCCTCCAGCCTGGCGACACCGCCTGCGTGCTGGTCTACCCCGCCAGCCGCTACGGCGAGCAGGATATTCAGGACGCCATTCGGGCCCGCCGTTTTGGCCCTGACGTCTCCGCCCTGCTGCAGGCGGTCAAGACCCGCTGATGCAGTCACAAGGCCCGCCACCCGGCGGGCCTTGTGCCACCTCCCACCGGTTAGAAGCACTCTTCACGCCGTCTCTTTCTTCGTATTCTGTTGCATGGCACTGTCAAGTTCCCATCCGCCACCGCTCGCGCGCTCATCGGGGTCTCCCCTGCAAAGGCGATTGCAGCGCCCGGATATAACAGTATGATTTGCCAAAAGAAGTCCATTCTGTCTGCAAGGATCCCCACTACTCATGGTCGAACTCAAGACCCTGGCCCTGTTTCTGGTGACCGCCGTCGCCGAGATTGTGGGCTGTTACCTGCCTTACCTCTGGCTGACCCAGGGAAAGAGCGTCTGGCTGCTGCTGCCGGCGGCCCTGAGCCTCGCGCTATTTGCCTGGCTGCTCTCCCTGCACCCGACCGCCGCCGGCCGTGTCTATGCCGCCTACGGCGGCGTCTACATCTTCGTGGCCATCCTCTGGCTCTGGGCCGTGGATGGCATCAGGCCCACGCTGTGGGATCTGGTCGGCGCCGGGGTGGCTCTGGTCGGCATGGCCATCATCATGTTCGCCCCAAGGCCCGCATAAGGTGAGATCAGGAGAGTGTCCATGGTGGTGATCAGGGAGTGTGGATCCCAGGACTTGGCCGGGCTGCTTGCCCTCTATGAGGAGCTGAGGCCCCAGGATCCCGCCCTGAGCGAGTCGGCCGCAAGGGAGGGGCTGGCAGCGCTGCTGCGCCAACCCCATACCCGCATTCTGGTGGCCCTGGTGGATGGCCAGCTGGCATCCAGCTGCCAGCTCGGGGTGATCCCGACCCTGACCAACGGCGGCAGACCCTTTGGCATCATCGAGCATGTGATCACCGGCGCGGCGTTTCGTCGCCAGGGGCTGAGCCATCGGCTGCTCGATCGCACCCTGGCGCTCGCCTGGGAACTGGATTGCTACAAGGTGATGCTGCTCTCCGGGGAGGGGCGAGAGGCGGCCCACCGTCTCTACGAGGGGTTGGGATTCAAGGCCGGTATCGAGCGGGGCTTTGTTATCAAGGCGCCGCAGTGAAAGGCGTGGCGCGTAGGAGTAACCCTCGGGCTACTCCCCCATGGATCAGAGGTACATATGCAGATTGAACCGGTAGAAAGAAGCAGTTACCAGATCCTCATCGCTATCTGGGAGGCCTCGGTGCGGGCCAGCCACCACTTCTTGCAAGAGGATGATATAGCGGCGCTAAGACCTTTGATCCTGGAGCACTATTTCGATGCTGTGAGCCTGCACTGTGCTAAGGGGGAGGATGGCGAGATCGTCGGTTTCTGCGGGGTGGCCGATGGCAATCTCGAGATGCTGTTCGTGGCCCCCGTGGCGATGGGGCAAGGGGTTGGCCGCCAGTTGGTGGAGCATGCCATCGCACGGCAAGGGGTGATCCGGGTGGATGTGAACGAGCAGAACGAAGGGGCACTCGGGTTTTACCGGCGGCTGGGATTTGCGGTGGTGGGGCGCTCGGCTCTGGACGGTCAGGGCTGGCCCTATCCGCTGCTGCATATGGCGCTGGCACAGGCAGATCGGCGCGAGGAGCAGAGATGACCCCGGCTCAGCAGGCCTTTATGGATGCCTATCTGGCGACCCTGAGTGCGGCACAGCGCCGCGTCATCCCTCAGACAGTGGCAGAGCATTTTTGCGCCGACGAGGCCAATGCCAACGAATGTGCCCGCCTGATCGCGGCTGGCATCAAGCGCGCCTCCTGCAGCCTGAAGGCCGCCTATGAGCAGGAGAGGGAACCGCTGCCCAAGGTGGGTCGGCTCTGTCTGGTGTTGAACTGGGCCCAGCAGCCGGTCTGCATCGTTCGGCTGACCGAGGTGTCAATCTGTCCCTTCGAGGCGGTAGATGCAGCGTTTGCTGCTGCCGAAGGGGAGGGTGATGGCACTCTTGCGTGGTGGCGTGATGCCCACATGGCGTTTTTCACTGCCTTCGCGGCCAAGGTCGGGGTGCCCTTTCGCGAGCAATCCGAGCTGGTACTTGAGCACTTCGAGAAGGTCTATCCCGCCTAACCGATGGCTGCGAGACGTAAAAAAACCGCCCAAGGGCGGTTTTTTTATTGTGCGGACGGGGCGGCATTACTCCTCGTTGGAGTTGTCCTGATAGTCGTCGCGCTGGGTCTTGGGCAGGCGGCGCATGGGGGTGAAGCCGATGTCTTCCCCCACGATCTCGCGCTTGCGAGCCGGGGCCGGCTTCTTGGGAGCATCCCCCTTGGGCTTGCCACCTCTGGCGTTGTCTTTGGCGCCCGGTTTGCCCTTGGCTGCCTTGTTGTTGTGCTTGGCGTTGGCATGACCGCGATCCCGCGACGGGTTCTGCAGCGGCTTGTTTCCCGGCAGGGTCTGACGGGTCAGCTTGCCGCTTGGCTCGTAGCCTTCCAGGATCTCGCTCGGGATGCTCAGGCCGATCAGCGCCTCTATGGCGCCTAGCTGCTCCTGCTCATCCAGGCTCACCAAGGAGATGGCCTCGCCGCCACGACCGGCACGGCCGGTACGACCGATGCGGTGGATATAATCCTCGGCCACCTGGGGCAGCTCGAAGTTGATCACGTGGGGCAGGTTGTCGATGTCGAGGCCGCGGGCGGCGATGTCGGTAGCGACCAGCACCCGCACCTTGCCTTCACGGAAATCCGCGAGCGCCCGATTGCGGGCACCTTGCGTCTTGTCGCCGTGGATGGCGACGGTATCCAGACCATCTTTTACCATCTGCTCGGCGAGCCTGTCGGCAATCTGCTTGGTGCGCACGAACACCAGCACCCGTTGCCAGTTGTTGCGACCGATCATGTGGGAGAGCAGCTCGCGCTTGCGCTCGCGATCCACCTTGATGATGCGCTGGTTGACCTGTTCGGCGGTGCTGTTGCTCGGGCTCACCTCGATGAGGGTCGGGTTTTTCAGCAGATCGTCCGCCAGCGCCTTGATGTCGTCCGAGAAGGTGGCGGAGAACAACAGGGTCTGCCGCTCCTCCGGCAAGGCCTTCATGATGCGGCGAATGTCGGTGATGAAACCCATGTCGAGCATGCGATCCGCTTCATCCAGCACCAGCACTTCCAGCGCGCTCAGGGTGAGGGCGCGCTGGGTCAGCAGATCCAGCAGCCGGCCCGGGGTGGCGACCAGGATGTCAACGCCGAGCTTGATGGCATCCAGGTTCGGTTTGATGCTGACGCCGCCGTAGGCGATCAGGGTGCGAAACGGCAGGTGGTGGGCGTATTTGATGATGCTCTCGCCCACCTGGGCAGCCAGCTCGCGGGTCGGGGTCAGTACCAGGGCGCGGACCTGACGACGACCGCCACGGCCGTGATTGGCCAGCAGACGGTGCAGCATGGGCAGGGTGAAACCGGCCGTCTTGCCTGTGCCTGTCTGGGCACCGCCCAGCACGTCCTGTCCCGCCAGAATGGCCGGAATGGCTTGCTGCTGGATGGGGGTGGGCTGTTCGTAACCCAGCCCCTTGACGGCCCGCAGTATGTGCGGTGACAGACCCAGTTCATTGAATGACATGTTCGAGAGAAACTCCGAGCCTTGGGCTCAACAGGGGCGGCGCTCAACTGGCCGCACGACATGGAAAAGATTGTGGGCGCGTAATATAGCAGAACTGCGGCCACTGCGCAGTAGTCCTGTGGGGCTGGGACCGGCATGGGGAGCGCGGAAGATCCCGGCCCTCCCGTGGCCGGGGAGGGCTATCAGCCATGGCTGCTTGGGTTATAGCTGGCAGGACGTGTTTATGACGAATGCCGAGCCCCCTGGAGCAGGGCACCGATCTTGTCTGCCAGCTCCTCGGGCTTGGTCTGGGGGGCGAACCTGTCCACCACCTGGCCCTCGCGGCTTATCAGGAACTTGGTGAAATTCCACTTGATGGCCTCACTGCCGAGCAAGCCGGGCCTTTGTTGCTTCAGCCAGCGATAGAAGGGGTGAGCCTGCTCGCCGTTGACCTCGCACTTGGCCAGGATGGGGAAGCTCACCGGGTAATCCACCGAACAGAAGCGGGCTATCTCTTCGGCATCGCCCGGCTCCTGATGACCGAACTGATCGCAGGGAAAGCCCAGGATCACCAGCCCCTGCGGGCCGAATTGACGATACAGGGCCTCGAGCCCGGTGTATTGGGGCGTGAAGCCGCAGCGGCTGGCCACGTTGACGACCAGCACGACCTTGTCTTGCAGCTCGGTGACGGGCAAGTCGCTGCCGTCGAGGCGTTGCAGGGAGAGGGAGGGAATGGGCATGGCCGGCTCCTGATTGTGTGGGGGACTAGGTGATTGAGATGAATCGGGTGCTTATTCAGGGCATTGTCTGCACGTTAACGGGCCCAGGGCGGCGGGGCAAGGGGGAAATGCGGCTCTCCTGGCTCTCTGCCACGACCCGTATTGATGGCGGGACTTCTTAAGAGAAGCAATCCGGTTTGTGCCGGGGCCCCGAAGCCGCTACAAAGCGCATTCTCTCCACTCGTTGTGAGCCCAATCTTGGACTATCAAGCCGTCATGGATGCCCTTTACACCCGAGGATGGGTGATAGTGGATGATTTTTTAACCGCCGAGGAGGTGGATGCCCTCAAAGGCTGCCTGCCCAGCGACTGGCAACCGGCGGGCATAGGGCGAGAGGGGTTGCATCAGGGCAATCCGGAGATCCGCCGTGATCAGATCCACTGGCTGGAACCCGATCAGGGAGCACCTGTGCTGGAATACCTGGCTCGCATGGAGAGCCTGCGTCTGGCGGCCAATCGCAGCCTGATGCTGGGGCTGTTCGACTACGAAGCCCATTTCGCCCGCTATCGTGAGGGGGATTTCTACGCCACCCACAGAGACGCCTTCGCCGGTCGCTCCAACCGCCGTCTCACCTCGGTGTTCTATCTCAATAACGGCTGGGCGCCTGAGGCTGGCGGTCTGCTGCGGGTCTATGACAACGACGAGCAGTTTCTGATGGACGTCTCCCCCAAGGGCGGGCGGCTGGTGTTGTTCCTGTCCGAGGAGTTTCCCCACGAGGTGCTGCCCGCGAGCCTCGAGCGTTACAGCATCGCCGGCTGGTTTCGGGTCAATGGCAATGCCTTGGGGCGGGTTGATCCCCCTCGCTAGGCGCCAACAAGACTCTTTCTGACACAGCCGTGACTATCATCCGCGCCTTTCTGGCTCCATGGGGGGGAAGAGGGGCGCCATCAGCTGACAAGGCGTTACCGCCCTTGTACACTGGCCGCACTTATGTTCGTTTCTGGCTTCGTCCGGTTTTTTCGTGCGGTGGATCATCACAGATCATGGCGAAGCCGCTTCTCCCAAGGGATCACATCTAATGAAGAACATGCATGTTTTGCTGCTGTGCGGCGGCGGTGGCGCCGAACACGAAGTCTCTCTGCGAAGTGCCAATTTCCTCGAACAACAGCTAGCCCTCCTGCCCAATGTCGAAGTGACCCGGGTCGAGATGTTTGCCGATCGCTGGCTCAGTGCCGACGGCCGCGAGTGCAAGCTCGGGCTGGACAAGCTGCTCTCCTTCGACAGCGTGGCCCGTCCGGTGGACTACGTGGTGCCCTGCATCCACGGCTACCCGGGTGAGACCGGCGATCTGCAATCCTTCCTCGAGCTGGCGGGCCTGCCGTATCTCGGTTGCGACGCCGAGGCGAGCAAGATCTGCTTCAACAAGATCAGCACCAAGCTGTGGTTCTCCGCCCTTGGCATCCCCAATACCCCCTATCTGTTCCTGACCGAGCAGGACGAGGCGGGCATTGCCGAGGCAAAAGCCGCCCTGGCCAAGTGGGGCAAGGTGTTTATCAAGGCTGCCTCCCAGGGCTCCTCCGTGGGCTGCTACTCCGCCAGCAACGAGGCCGAGCTGCTGCAAGGCATCAAGGATGCCTTCGGTTACTCCGAGCAGGTGCTGATCGAGAAAGCGGTCAAGCCCCGCGAGCTGGAAGTGGCGGTCTACCAATACGGTGACGAGCTGGTGGCGACCTATCCGGGCGAGATCTGCGTGCCGACCGACAAGTTCTACACCTACGAAGAGAAGTACAGCAGCGCCAGCCACACCGAGACTGCCCTGCGAGCCGAGGGCCTGACCCAGGCACAGTCCGATGCCATCCAGGCCTATGCCCTCAAGGCATTCCGTCAGCTCAAGCTGACTCACCTGTCGCGCATCGACTTCTTCCTGACCGAAGAGGGGGAGATCCTGCTCAACGAGATCAACACCTTCCCGGGCATGACCTCCATCTCCATGTTCCCGAAACTGCTGGAACATCACGGCCACAGCTTCGCGCACTTCCTCGAGCAGGCGCTGCGCAAGCCCGCCTGAGTGCGACACGCATAAACGAAGAGGGGCCTGCTGGCCCCTCTGTCATATGGGATGCTAATCGGCTCACATGGGGGCCGAAGTAAACAGCCAGATGTGGGCCCCTTGCGGATCGGCGATGAGCGCCATGCGTCCGACGGTGGGGATGTCCATGGGCGGCACCACCACTGAGCCACCATGCTGGGCGACCTTGGCGAGCCTGGCGTCCACATCGTCTACCGCCACATAGGTTGCCCAGTGGGGCGGCACGCCTGCCATCTGGGGATTGCCCTTGGTGGACATGACACCCGCCACCGGCCGGCCGTTGGCGACCAGCATGGGATAGTCAAATCCTTCCAGCGCCGTCTGCTGCACCTGCCAGCCGAGCACCTCGGTATAGAAGCGAGCGCCGGCCTCGCCATCGGGCACATAGAGCTCGTGCCAGGTAAAGGTCGAGCCTTCTGCCAGGGCGTGCTCCCTGGCCATGTCTTGTTCTGCCATCTTCTCCTCCTGTGTCCCATCAGTATCCCGCGGGTGGGATCATGGGTGACGACCAAGTATAGAGCGCAGCGCCATGGCTGCTGCCTGGCTGCACCCTTGCGGCCCGGGGAGCCGCTCGCTACAATCTGGCCCCTTTTGTCGTGCCAATGCACCGCCGAGCCGCCCCCATGAAGCCAATCCCCGACCACGCCGTCAATCGCCTGCGCCTCTGGCGCAAGAGCATTTCGACCCGACCCTTCCTCGCCCGTGGCGGCGCCGTGCCCCGTTGCGAGGCCTGCCAGCTGCGCCATGCCTGGTGCGCCTGTGAATGGCGGCCCGAGCTCAAGGCCGAGGCGGGTTTTTGCCTCTTGATGTACGACAGCGAGCCGATGAAGCCCTCCAATACCGGCCGCCTCATCGCCGATGTGCTGCCAGAGACGACCTGGGCCTTCCTCTGGAAGCGCACCCAGCCCCACCCCGAGTTGCTGGCCCTGCTCAGTGATCCGGCCTGGCAACCCTATGTGGTGTTCCCCGCCTGCGAGAAGGAGCCGGCGCGGCTGACCGAGCGGGTGGTCCTGGCCGAGGGCAAGAGGCCACTCTTCATCCTGCTGGACGGCACCTGGCCCGAGGCGCGCAAGATGTTCAACATGAGCCCCTATCTCGATGGCTTCCCTGTGCTGTCGGTGCGACCGGATGCGCTCTCCACCTATGGCATGCGGGTGGCCAATTGTGACGAGCACCTGTGCACCGCCGAGGTGGCGGCCTGCGTGCTGGAGGTGGCCGGTGAGATCAAGGCCGGCCAGGCGCTGCAACTCTGGTTTAACCTGTTCAGCAGCCGCTACATGGCAGGCAGAGTGAGTCGGGCGCCCGGTGAGGACGAGACACCGCTGCTACGGGCTCTCGACGACATCAATCTGGGGATTGCGGCACCAGCCGCGGAGATCGGCGGGTCAAACGCAGCCGCTCTGATTTAACCTGTTCAGTAATCGCTATATGGCCGGTCGGGTGAGCCGGGCCCCCGGTGAAGACGAGACGCCGTTGTTGCTGGCGCTCGACGACATCAAGGGGGTGGCTGACTCTATCCGATGGGGATCCGACGCTGCCTGAGCCGCTGGGGCAGACTGATGAAAATCAGGAATCAATTGGCTGCCATCGTTTCGTTAGCCTCATGAGCGAGAGCCCGCTAGGATAGCGACCAGCTTGACTCATTCAGGTTCCCGGCGCGGGTGCGGCGGGCACCACAATCACACGAGGTCTATGGATGGAATTGGAACTGTACACCCTGGTCGCCCTGTTCGGGGTGGCGCTCATCGCCGGTTTTATCGACGCCATCGCCGGGGGCGGCGGCCTCTTGACGGTGCCGGCCCTGCTGGCCACCGGCATGCCGCCAGCCCTGGTACTCGGCACCAACAAGCTGCAGAGCAGCTTCGGCTCCTTCTCCGCCACCTGGTTCTATGCTCGCAAGGGGCTGCTGGAGTGGGCCATGATCTGGCCCGCGGTGATCTGCACCTTCATCGGCGCGGCCGTCGGCACCCTGGCGGTGCAGACCATAGATGCCGCCATCCTGGAGCGGCTGCTGCCCTTCCTGCTGGTCGCCTTTGCCTGCTACTTCTACTTCTCACCCCGGGTGAGCGATGCCGAGAGCCAGCGCCGTCTCACTCCCATGCTGTTCGCCCTGCTGGTGGGTGGCGGGGTCGGCTTCTATGACGGCTTCTTCGGGCCGGGCACCGGGTCCTTCTTCGCCATCGGCTTCGTGGCGCTGGCGGGTTTTGGCATGGCGCGGGCCACGGCCCACACCAAGTTGCTCAACTTCACCTCCAACATCGCCTCTTTGCTGTTCTTCGCCCTCGGCGGCAAGGTGGTGTGGAGCGTGGGATTCTGCATGGCGCTCGGCCAGTTTATCGGTGCCCGCGCCGGTTCCAAGCTGGTGCTGAAGAAGGGGGTGAAGCTCATCAAGCCGCTGTTGGTGAGCGTCTCCCTGTTGATGTCGGCCAAGCTGGTCTGGAGCCAGTATCCCGAGCTGTTCGCCTGGGTCGGTTAGGTGATGGCTCAGCCGATGTCCGTTGTAGCATGCTGCTATGGAGCCAATAGATCAGCCAGGTGATGTCACCTGCTGATGTCTATTGCAGCATTCTGGTCTGGAGTTAGTCCCCCGAGCTGTTTAGCTGGGTGGGCTAGGCGGCAGTCACCTTGCTACCGGGATTGAAGAAAAGAAGGCCGCGTTATCGCGGCCTTCCTGTTTCTATCCCTGTTTAGCGAGCCCCTTTACCTGGGCGAAGTGGGCCCTGATCCCCTCGACCAGCTGGGCGATGCGCTCCCGCTGCAGGCTGCTCTGGCGGTAAACCAGGTGCAGAGGCCGGCCCAGCCCCGGCAAGGGGCGGGCCCGTTTTCCTTGCTCGCCCACCAGAGACAACAGGCCCGCCGGCAGCAGTACCGGGCCTATACCGGCCTTGGCCAGCTCGATGAGGGCCAGATAGGAGTCCAGCTCCATGCCGGGCACCAGCCCGAGGGCGGCTAGGGGTTCGCGCAGATAGCGGTTGGAGGGATTGTCCAGATCCATGGTCAGTATGGGTTGTCCCTGATCATGAGATCGCCGTTCCCCCTGATCCGCGTCGCCCACCAGATAGAAGGGCTCCTCCAGCAGCAGCTCGGCACAGAGGCCGTGGCCGGGGGGCAGCCGGCCGGCGCAGATGCCGAGCAGGGCATCGCCGCCACGTACCCGCGCCAGGATCACCGGGGTGTGGTGGGTGGACAGCGCAATGTGGGGATCCTGCTCAAGGTAGCCGTGCATAAAGCGGGCGAGGTAGCCCGCCAGCAGTGTCTCGGAGCAGGCGACGGGCAGGGGGGTACTGTCGGTGAGGGTCTGGCTGTCTGCCAGCACCCCCTTCATCTCCGCGAGGCTGGGTGCCACCCGGGCGAGCAGCTCCAGAGCCTGGGGGGTGAGCCTGATCTGGCGGCCATCCGGCTCGACCAGCCTCTTGCCGAGGCGCAGCTCGAGCTGTGCGATGCGCTTGCTCACCGCCGACTGGCTGATGTAGAGGCGGCTGGCCACCTTGGCCATGGTGCCCTCGCTCGCCAGCAAGCTGAGTGTCTCCAGCCCTTCCAGTAACATATCGCCTCCCGTCATCCTCGTTGGAAGGGATTACCTTAGGGGCTGCCGCGCTCAGGGGCAAGTGCCGTTTGCCGCCTTGGCAGAGGGCCAGCGCCAGCTCTTCAGGGGCGGGGCGAAGATCACCAGATTGCCGAGCAGGCTGATCATCACCCCCACCACGGAGACCGTCTGCCAGACGAAGCCCTCATACAGGGTGGAGAGGCTGAGCGCCACCAGGGGGAACAGCACAGTGGCGTAGGCGGCCTTGCTGGCGCCGATGCGCCCCACCAGGGTGAGGTAGGCGGTGAAGGCGATGACGGAGCCGAAGATGGCCAGATAGACCATGGCCGCGAGGTAGCGGGGCTCGGTCGGCAGGACCAGGGATTGGCCGAGCACAGTGACCCAGCCCAGCAACAGCACCACCCCGTACACCATGCCCCAGGGCACCATCTGCAACACCTGATAGCCCTGACGCTGGCCACGGGCCGACACCAGATTGCCGAGTGAAAAACAGAGCGTCCCCGCGCAGGAGAACAGCAGCCCCTTCCAGGCGTTTGCACCCAGTTGCGCATCCGCCAGCACCGGCCAGAACAGCAGCAGCGTGCCGACGAGCCCCAGCAGGGAGCCCTGCAACCAGCGCAGACCCGGCTTTTTGCCTTCGAACAGCCAGAGGTTGAGGCCGTTGAAGATGCTGGCACTGGCGAAGATCACCGCCGACAGGCCGCTCGGGATGTAGAGGGTGGCGTGGTAGAAGCAGAGGAAATTGGTGGAGAACAGCAGGGCGCCGAGCAGGGCCGCGTAGCGCTGACCCGCCCATGGCAGGCGCGGGAACTTGCCGCTGATGGTGAGCAGGGCAAACAGCGCCAGGGCTGCCAGGGCGAAGCGGTAGAGCACCGACACCTCGATGGGGATGGGGCCGAGCTGCCAGGCGATGGCAATCCAGGTGCTGCCCCAGATGAGGACGGTGGAAATATACAACAACAGGTTCATAAGGGATCCGGTGAGATAAGAAGAACAGTATGGTGTTCAGCATGGGCCGCCTGGCGTGCGCTGGCTTACAGCATCTTGCGGTTTTTTTGGTGGGGCCGCTGCGGCGGGCCCGAGGGACGGGTAAGATGGGACAGGATAAGGACGAGGCACAGGCAGGTTGCAGCAGATGAGACAGGCGGGAGTATTCGATGCACTGGTCAGCACGGGGGCGCGGCTGGAGGATTCCTGCTGGCTGGAGCCCGGGCTCGGGGTCGCCAGCTGGCGCAACTGTTACGATCAGACCCGTTACCACAAGCCCGGCCATCACACCGTCAGCGTCTACCTGCAGGGGGGTGAGCAGACCGAGCGGCTGGACGGGCCCGGCGGCCACGGTGGCACCGGCAAGGTGTGCATCATGCCGGATCACCACAGATCCGAGTGGCTGGTGCGCGAGGAGTTTCGTTTCTTTCACCTCTATTTCAGCCCCGATCACCTCGCCCGCATCGCCGAGCAGGCCTGTGACAAGGAGGGGCGTCATCTGGTGCTGGAAGACAAGACCTTCATCGATGATCCCCAGGCCGCGGCCCTGGTGCAGGCCCAGCTGATGAAGCTGGACTGGCAGCACGGGGTCGATCGCATGGCGCTCTCCCACGGCGCCTGGATGCTGATGTTGCACGCCTATCGCCACCACACCCGGGAGGCACCCAGCCTGCCCGAGGTGCGCGGCGGGCTGGCCCCCGTGGTGATCCGGCGGGTGCAGGAATACCTGCTGGCCCATCTGGCCGAGCCTGTCACCCTGAGCGAGTTGGCCCGGGAGGCGGGCCTCAGCGAATACCACTTCGCCCGCATGTTCGGCCAGAGCCTGGGCTGCCCGCCCCATCGTTACCTGCTGGGGCTGCGGCTCAAGCGGGCCAAGCTACTGCTGGCGGGGCGCGATCCCCTGGCCAGTATCGCCGCCCAGTGCGGCTTCTCCTCCCAGGCGCACCTTGGCAACCGCTTCCGGGAGGCCTTCGGCCTGAGTCCGGGGCAGTGGCGCGCCCAATTGTCATCCGCCTGTCACAGATAACGCTGAGACTCTGGGTAAAAGAGGTGTAGCATCCGCCCCTTATTCATTTAAAGGAGTGCCCATTGAATCATCGCAAGCGTCAGACCCGTACCCGTCATCTCTGGTTCAGCCATTGGAATGCCCCCAAGACCCGCCTCTGCATCCCCGCCGTCCCCGAACCCCTCGTTCCTCACAGTTCCCGCTGAAAGTCACCACGACCCGGTAGGATTTTGCTGGCAACTTTGCCACTATGACGCCATCAGGATGTACTGGGGATGGCCTCATGTTTCTGGAACGTATTGAAGTCAAAGGTTTTCGCGGGATAAATCGCCTCTCGCTCGGGTTGGATCACACCACAGTCCTCATCGGCGAAAACGCCTGGGGCAAGTCCAGCCTGCTGCGCGCCCTCTGGTGCCTGCTGGGGGATGCCGGCCCCTATCAGTTCACCCGCGATGATTTTCACCAACCGGAAGATCCCGAGCTGGCCTCGTCGCGCCACTTGCAACTGGTGCTCACCTTCAGCGAGTACCGACCCCAGATGTGCCAGCACTCGCACCGGCTGGCGCGCCTCGGGGCGGCCTGGATCCCGCACCGGGACAAATTTCACCGCATCCACTACCGCGCCAGCGCCGAACTGCAAGATGACGGGGCCGTGCTGACCACCCATGACTTTCTCGATGGTATCGGCAAGAGCCTGGCGCTCGACAACAACGCCGAGCTGGTGCGGCTGCTCATTACCATGAACCCGGTGTTCCGGCTGCGCGATGCGCGCACGATCCGCGATGGGGTCGAGATGCTGCCCTGGGGAGACTTGTCCACGCAGCGGCTGGGGGAGCTGTCCGGCAAGCTGACGGATGAGCCACAGCGCATCGGCGAGCCGGAGCTGAAGGAGGCCTTGCTGGCGGTGCGCCAACTGATGGAGCACTACTTCAGCGCGCTGGCGCCCATCAAGAACAAGCCGCGCAGCCAGCGTGAGATCGTCAACAAGCCCATGACCCTGCGCAACCCCGGCAACCTGCAGATGTTGCTGCGCAATGCCGACAACCGGGCCCTGCAACTGGCGATGGCGGGCATGGCGGCCATGCTGCTCAACGCCCGTGGCAACCGGGAGCTGACGCAGGGGGCCAGGCCCATCATGATCCTGGAAGACCCGGAGAGCCGGTTGCACCCGACCATGCTGGCGCTGGCCTGGGGCCTGCTCGAACAGTTGCCAGGACAGAAGCTGCTCACCACCAACTCGGGGGACCTGCTCTCCTCCTTGCCGCTCAACCAGGTGCGCCGGCTGGTGCGCCGCCAGCAGGACATCCTCTGCCATCAGCTGGGCGGCGAGCGCTACAGCAGCGATGATCTGCGCAAGATTGCCTTCCATGTGCGGATCAACAGGCCCATGTCGCTGTTTGCCCGTTGTTGGCTGCTGGTGGAGGGGGAGACCGAGATCTGGCTGCTCTCCGAGCTCGCCCAGATCTGCGGTTACAGCTTGCGGGCGGAGGGGGTGCGCATCATCGAATTTGCCCAGTGTGGCCAGGCGCCGCTCATCAAGGTGGCGCGCGACTTTGGCATCGAGTGGCACCTGCTCACCGACGGTGACGAGGCCGGCATCAAGTACGCCACCTCCGCCCGCTCCCTGCTCAAGGGCGAGCGGGAGCGGGACAGGATCACCCAGCTGCCGGCGGCCGATATCGAACACTATCTCTATCAGAACGGGTTCGAGGCGGTGTTTCGGCGCGAGGCCGGGGTAGGGGGACGCTCGGCCCTCAATGCCGGGCGCATCATCTCCAAGGCCATCCATCATCGCAGCAAACCCGGCATGGCGCTGGCGGTGGTGGAGGAGGCGGAGCGACTCGGCAGCGAACGCATTCCGCCGGTGATCCGGCAGATGTTCGCCAGGGTGGTCGCCCTGGCACGGGGACAGAGCTAGATCCGGCGATCGTCTTTGCCAGCGTTGGGGATGGGGGGGAGTTTGGATATACTCCCCCTCTGTTTTTGTTGGCGGGCGCCTCTTGGGTTCCCGTTGTCTGTCTGCTGTCGGAGACCCTATGTTTGTCCAACTTCCTTTTTGGCTCTTTCCCCTGACCGGTCTGATGGCCCTGGGCGCCCTGATCGCCCTCGGACTGGTGCTGTGGCGCGGGGATCTCTGCCCGGGCCAGCGCTCGCGGATCACCAGTCAGCTGTTCTCCATCTGGGTGATCACCGGGCTCTCCCTGATGCTGGCCATCGAGGCCGGGATGCGTGGCTGGCTCGTCTGGAGCGGTGGCGCCGCCCTGATCCTGGGGATCGCCCTGTCGCTGGCTCAGTCTCGGTTGGAGGGCAAGCGCGCCATCCCGTCCAACGTATTGTGGCTGCCAGCCATGCCGCTCGCCCTGTACGGGGTGGGGCTGCTGCAGATCCAGGGCGGGCTCGGCGGCGTGCTGCAGATGGTGTTGCTGGGGGCGGCCTTCGCCCACCTGATGCTGTTGCGTGCCCGCCATCGCTTGCAGGCGTTCAATCTGCTGCTGCCACTGGCGGGGCTGGTGGCCGCCATCCTGAGTCTGCTGTGGCTGGCGGCGTTGGTGGGTTGGCAGGGCAACAGCGAGGGGCTCGATGCGCTGATCCCCGGGGTGCTGACCCAGGCGGGCCTGCTGGTCGCCGCCCTGCTGCTCTGGTTCAGCCCCCTCTATCGCCGGCAGGAGACGGCCCCCGTGGTGGTGTCGACCAGCCTGTGCGGTCTCATCATCGCCCAGCTGGCGGCGACCAGCGTGCTGCATCAGCTGGTCTGAGCCCTCGGCATGGATGCCTGACGACAAGGCGAGCCCGCCCCCTTGATCCGGTGCGGGCTTTTTCATGGGGAAAGCGCGTCGTCAGGCTGGCGTGGGTGTCCAATATGGTGGGGACGCATAGCTCCGATGTCGGGCACAGATCTGCTAGCTGACTGAAAAATCTGCGGTTTGTTGCAAAAGACAACAACATCTGGTGGTTTAACCCTCCAATCAATTTTTTTTAGGATAATTACTTGCAATCTCAGCGCTGGCGCCTATTATTGGCGACCTCAGACGCGGGGTGGAGCAGCTCGGTAGCTCGTCGGGCTCATAACCCGAAGGTCGTCGGTTCAAATCCGGCCCCCGCAACCATCTGAGTGTCAGCGTCGAAAACAGGGTTCAACTGGTTAACGATGAAGACGAATCGAATTGGCTACTGCTCGGCCAGTTTGAAAAATGCGGACGCGGGGTGGAGCAGCTCGGTAGCTCGTCGGGCTCATAACCCGAAGGTCGTCAGTTCAAATCTGGCCCCCGCAACCAACTATTTGTGTGCATGGCACGGCATCTGCCGCTGCGATGCTGCGAA
>NZ_JAKZFK010000021.1:0-72684 GCF_022549315.1 Aeromonas sp. MR16
AAGGTGAGTTGCTGTTGCAAAGCCCGCAGGACCTGGCGCAAGCGCGGGAGATGGTGCGTGAGGCGGTGGATATTTACAACCTGGAGCGACCTCACTTGGCATTGAAATACAGAACCCCCGATGCGGTGCATCGGGGGTTCTGAGTCACGTGAAGCTAGACGAAAATGTGTAAACCTATTTCAGGACTAGACACGGTCATCACATAGGCACGATAAATGTCGTGCTGAGGCGGGCGTCTCAGTCCTTCTTCAGATCCAGGTGGATGGCGCCCACCGGCTTGCAGCAGCAGGGCAGGCACTCACCCTGGGAGACAAATGCCAGCGGCACATGGGGGTAATGCACCTTGCCAGCCAGCAGCGGCGTGCGGCAGGCACCGCAATAGCCGCTGCGGCACTGGAACTCCAGCCTGTGACCGTGGCGCTCCAGGGTCTCCAACAGGCTCTCGCCGGGATGGGCGTGCAGGACGCCATCCTGGGTATGCACCCGTGGCGAACCGGCCTCGCTCTGCGCGGAGGCAGAGCAGGGGGCAGGGGGTAGCATGTTGGTGGCGTCACTCACGGTGCGAAGTCACCCAGGCCGTCTGAGTGCACTTCACTGTCGATCTGGCCGTCCAGCAGGTCGGGCAGCTGACTCACAGCTCGAAGTCACCGAGATCGTCTGCGTGCACTTCGCTGTCGATCTGGCCGACCAGGTAGGAGCTGACTTCCACTTCCTGCGGGGCGACCTGCACGTTGTCAGACGACAGCCAGGTGTTGATCCAGGGGATGGGGTTTTGCTTGGCGCCGGCGAAGGCTGGCTGCAGACCGACCGCACTCATGCGCAGGTTGGTGATGTACTCCACGTACTGGCAGAGGATGTCCTTGTTCAGGCCTATCATGGAGCCGTCCTGGAACAGGTACTCGGCCCACTCCTTCTCCTGAATGGCGGCTTCCTTGAAGATCTCGAAGCAGGCTTGCTCGCACTCGGCGGCAATCTCGGCCATTTCGGGATCGTCCAGGCCATTGCGCATCAGGTTCAGCATATGCTGGGTGCCGGTCAGGTGCAGCGCCTCGTCGCGGGCGATCATCTTGATGATCTTGGCGTTGCCTTCCATCAGCTCGCGCTCGGCGAAGGCAAACGAACAGGCGAAGCTGACGTAGAAGCGGATCGCCTCCAGGGCGTTGACGCTCATCAGGCACAGATAGAGCTTCTTCTTCAGCCCCCGCAGGGTGATGGTCAGCTCGCGCTCACCCACCCTGTGGGTGCCTTCCCCGTGCAGATGGTAGAGGGCGGTCGCCTCGATCAGATCGTCGTAGTAGTGGCTGATGGAGCCGGCACGCTTCAAGATCTGCTCGTTGGTGATGATGTCGTCGAACACCTGACCCGGGTTGTTGACGATGTTGCGGATGATGTGGGTATAGGAGCGAGAGTGGATGGTCTCGGAGAAGGCCCAGGTCTCGATCCAGGTCTCCAGCTCCGGGATGGAGACCAGCGGCAGCAGCGCCACGTTCGGGCTGCGGCCCTGGATGGAATCCAGCAGGGTCTGGTACTTCAGGTTGGAGATGAAGATGTGCTGCTCGTGGGGCGGCAGGGCCTGGTAGTCGATGCGATCGTGGGAGACATCCACCTCTTCCGGGCGCCAGAAGAAGGAGAGCTGCTTCTCGATCAACCGCTCGAAGATGTCGTGTTTTTGTTGATCGTAACGGGCCACGTTGACCGGCTGGCCGAAGAACATCGGCTCCTTGAGCTGGTCGTTCTGGGTCTGGCAGAAAGTTGAATAAGCCATGGTGATTTGAATGTCTTGAATGAGAGGAGACAGGAGGGCGGGAGCTTGTTGCTCCCGCCCGGTTCATCAGATCTTACAGGCGCCGCCAGCGCAACCGTCGTCTTGCAGATCGGTCTGGGCATCGTCCGCACCATCACGGGTGTTGTGATAGTAGAGGGTCTTGAGGCCGTACTTGTAGGCGGTCAGCAAGTCCTTGAGCAGCTGCTTCATCGGGACCTTGTTGCCTTCGAAACGGGCCGGGTCGTAGTTGGTGTTGGCGGAGATCGCCTGATCCACAAACTTCTGCATCACTCCGACCAGCTGCAGATAACCGTCGACGCTCGGCTGCTTCCACAGCAGTTCGTACTGATCCTTCAGGCGGTGGTACTCGGGCACCACCTGCTTGAGGATGCCGTCCTTGGAGGCCTTGACCGAGACCAGGCCGCGGGGCGGCTCGATGCCGTTGGTGGCATTGGAGATCTGGCTGGAGGTCTCGCTCGGCATCAGGGCGGTCAGGGTGGAGTTGCGCAGACCCACTGTCTTGATCTCTTCACGCAAGGATTCCCAATCCAGGTGCAGGGGTTCGTTGCACAGCACATCGAGATCCTTCTTGTAGGTATCGATGGGCAGGATCCCCTGGGCATAGGTGGTCTCGTTGAAGGCCGGGCAGGGGCCAAACTCGCGGGCCAGCTGCACCGAGGCCTTCAGCAGGTAGTACTGGATCGCCTCGAAGGTGCGGTGGGTCAGAGCCAGACCGGAGCCGTCGGAGTAGCGAGCACCATTTTTCGCCAGATAATAGGCATAGTTGATGACCCCGATCCCCAGGGTGCGGCGGTTCATGCTGCCCTTCATCGCGGCTTTCAGCGGGTAATCCTGATAATCCAGCAGCGCATCCAGGGCGCGCACGGCCAGGTCCGCCATCTCTTCCAGATCTTCCAGCTTCTCGATGGCGCCGAGGTTGAAGGCGGACAGGGTGCACAGGGCGATCTCGCCCTCTTCGTCATCCACGTTGTTGAGCGGCTTGGTGGGCAGCGCAATCTCGAGGCAGAGGTTGGACTGGCGCACCGGGGCCACGCTCGGATCGAAGGGGCTGTGGGTGTTGCAGTGATCCACGTTCTGGATGTAGATGCGACCGGTACCGGCGCGCTCCTGCATCATCAGGGAGAAGAGATCCACCGCCTTGATGGTCTTCTTGCGAATGGCCGGGTCTTGCTCGTACTTGACGTAGAGCTGCTCGAACTTGTCCTGATCCGCGAAGAAGGCGTCGTACAGACCCGGCGCATCGGAGGGGGAGAACAATGTGATGTCACCGCCCTTGATCAGGCGCTGGTACATCAGCTTGTTGATCTGCACGCCATAGTCCATGTGACGGACCCGGTTCTCTTCCACGCCGCGGTTGTTTTTGAGTACCAGCAGGCTCTCCACCTCGGTGTGCCACAGCGGGTAGAACAGGGTGGCCGCACCGCCGCGCACGCCGCCCTGGGAGCAGCACTTGACCGCGGTCTGGAAGTATTTGTAGAAGGGGATGCAGCCGGTGTGGAAGGCCTCACCGCCACGGATGGGGCTGCCCAGACCGCGAATGCGGCCGGCGTTGATGCCGATGCCCGCGCGCTGGGAGACGTAACGCACTATGGCGCTGGCGGTGGCGTTGATGGAATCCAGGCTGTCATCACACTCGATCAGCACGCAGGAGCTGAACTGACGGGTCGGGGTGCGCACGCCGCTCATGATGGGGGTCGGCAGGGAGATCTTGAAGGTCGACACCGCATCGTAGAAACGCTTGATGTAGTCCAGACGGGTATCTTTCGGATACTTGGAGAAGAGGCAGGCCGCCACCAGGATGTAGAGGAACTGCGGGCTCTCGTAAATCTCGCCGGTGACGCGGTTCTGCACCAGGTACTTGCCTTCCAGCTGCTTGACTGCGGCGTAGGAGAAGTCCATGTCACGCCAGTGATCCAGGTGCTCGTTCAGCTCCTCGAATTCGGCCTGGCTATAGTCGGTCAGCAGGTGCTTGTCGTACTTGCCCATGTCTACCAGACGGGCGACGTGCTGGTAGAGGTGGGGCGGCTCGAACTGACCGTAGGCCTTCTTGCGCAGGTGGAAGATGGCCAGACGGGCGGCCATGTACTGGTAGTCCGGGCTCTGTTCGGAAATCAGATCGGCGGCAGCCTTGATGACGGTTTCGTGGATGTCGGCGGTACGGATACCGTCATAGAACTGGATGTGGGACTTGAGCTCCACCTGGGAGACCGACACGTTGTCGAGCTTCTCGGCGGCCCAGTCGAGCACGCGGTGAATTTTATCCAGATCGATGGGTTCTTTGTGGCCGTTACGCTTCGTCACAAACAAGTTCATTGGCTGATGACCTTTAGTTGATTCCCGAAAAACCATGGCGCCACGCATCCAGGGTTCCCTTCTCTAGGGTGGCCTGGGGGCGAAGTGCGCCATGAATCACAAGATATAGTGTTATTTTAAATTCGAACTACAAGATAGTGAGGTCGTCCCCGCATTGCAACGTGTGGATAACCCGATTGCTGTGGATAAATTGTGGGTGTCATGACCGATGTTAGTGGACGCTCACAGTGAGTGGGTTTTCATGCGTCCGCTCCGCTAAATGCAAGTCCGATGATCGAACATGGAAAATTTAAATAACTTTTTTTGCTTGCGAAAACGGGACGTTTTTACTAGCAAATTCAGGCTGGTTATCCCTTGTGCAGCAAGGGTCAAAAGCTGTCCGAACGGGGCGGCGGCGCAGCCTCCATGAAAAGGAAAAGGGAGCCGGTGTTGGCTCCCGCTGGCGGGGGCTGGTCGGGATCCTTGTCCCCCAGACATCCCCTGGACCTCTGTCTAGGGGGATAAAGCTGCCCGCGGGATCCATCAATGAACGGCATGGTCCCGGTCGAGGCGAACTCAGCTCAGCTCGTAGCGCAGCCAGTGGTGCAGCGCCTGCACCGTATCGAACTGCAGGTCCGCGCCCCAGTCGGCGGGATCCTCGTCGTCGTGCAGATAACCCCAGCCTGCCACCGCGGTGCGCATGCCCGCGTTGCGACCCGCCTCGATGTCGCGCACGTGATCGCCGACATAGAGGCAGTGGGCCGCCTCTACGCCGAGCCGCTCGCAGGCATAGTACATGGGAGCGGGATCGGGTTTGCGCACCGGCAGAGTGTCGGCACTCACGGTCACGCCACAGTTGGCGAGTGCCGGCAGGGCAGCCAGCAGCGGCTCGGTCAGAAAGCCCGGCTTGTTGGTGACGATGCCCCAGGGCAGGGCGCGCTCGTCCAGCCACTCGATGAGATCAGTCATGCCCTCATAGGGGCGGGTGCCGACACAGAGGTTGGCCGCGTAATGGTCGAGCAGGGCAGCGCGCAGGCGCCCGGCACCCAGCTCTTCCAGCAACTCGTCGCCAAGGCCCGCCCTGAGCAGCCCGAGCGCACCGTGGGAAGTGGTCTGGCGGATGATGTCGTCAGAGAGCGGCGCGAAGCCTTCGCTCACCAGCACGTGGTTGACGGCGGCGCCGAGATCCGGGGCCGTGTCGAGCAGGGTGCCGTCCAGATCGAACAGCACGCAACGCAGGGGCGCCTTGTCAGTGGTGTTCATCAGCCTTGCTCCGGGCGCACGAAGGCCACCATGTAGTTGACGTCGACGTTGGCGCCGAGTTTGAAGCGGTTGGACAGCGGCGCGTAGTGCACCCCACTCATGTCTTTCACCAGCAGGCCCGCCGCTTCCCCCATGCGGCACAGCTCGGCCGGGGTGATGAACTTCTTGTGATCGTGAGTGCCTTTAGGGACCATTTTGAGCAGGTGCTCGGCCCCCAGGATCATCATCAGATAGGCCTTGGGGTTGCGGTTGATGGTGGAGACGAACACCTTGCCGCCCGGGCGCACCAGAGTGGCGATGGCGCGCAGCACCGAGGCTGGGTCCGGCACGTGTTCCAGCATCTCCATGCAGGTCACCACGTCATATTGGCCTGGCGCCTCGCTGGCATGCTGCTCGGCGGTCATCTGCTGATAGTCGAGCTCCACCCCGGCCTCCAGCGCGTGGAGACGGGCGACGCCGAGCGGCTCCTTGCCCATGTCGATGCCGGTCACCTTGGCGCCACGGCGCGCCATGCTCTCGGAGAGGATGCCGCCGCCGCAGCCGATGTCGAGCACGCGCTTGCCAAACAGGCCACCGCTCTTGTCGGTGATCCAGTCAAGGCGCACCGGGTTGATTTGATGCAACGGCTTGAACTCACCTTCCATGTCCCACCAGCGGGAGGCGATGGCTTCAAATTTGGCGATTTCTGTCAGATCGACATTGGCATCAGTATTCATTTTCGTGGATCCTGTGGCAGGGCGCACAAGCCTGGTGACAGGCGCGCAATCTATTGTCCTGGCGGGCATTATAACGGACGTACTTTGTCAAACCAGCCCGATTTGTGGCTTAAGGTATGTCGCGTCCTGTGTTACTATTGCGCGCTGTTTAAGCCAAAGAACAACTAATTAGGGATTAAGGCTTTCTATGAGCGATCTGGCCAGAGAGATCACGCCGATCAACATCGAAGAAGAGCTCAAGAGTTCCTATCTGGATTACGCCATGAGCGTGATCGTAGGACGAGCTCTGCCGGATGTGCGTGATGGCTTGAAACCGGTTCACCGCCGCGTTCTGTTTGCAATGAACGAGTTGGGGAACGACTGGAACAAGCCCTACAAGAAATCGGCCCGTGTGGTCGGTGACGTAATAGGTAAATATCACCCGCATGGCGATAGCGCCGTGTATGACACCATCGTCCGCTTGGCGCAGGATTTCTCCATGCGTTACATGCTGGTCGACGGTCAGGGCAACTTCGGTTCGGTCGACGGCGACAGCGCCGCCGCCATGCGTTACACCGAAGTGCGGATGGCGCGCATCTCCCACGAGCTGCTGGCCGATCTGGACAAAGAGACCGTGGACTGGGTGCCGAACTACGACGGCACCGAGATGATCCCGGCTGTCATGCCCACCAAAGTGCCCAACCTGCTGGTCAACGGCTCCTCCGGTATCGCGGTGGGCATGGCGACCAACATTCCGCCCCACAACCTCACCGAGATCGTCAACGGCTGTCTGGCGTTGATCGAGAATGGCAATCTCACCATCGATGAGCTGATGACCTATATCAGCGGCCCTGACTTCCCCACCGGCGCCATCATCAACGGTCGCTCCGGCATCGTGCAGGCGTACCGCACCGGTCGTGGCTCCATCTATGTGCGTGCCAAGGCCGAAGTGGAAGTGGACGACAAGACGAGTCGCGAGACCATCATCGTTCACGAGCTGCCTTATCAGGTGAACAAGGCGCGGCTGATCGAGAAGATCGCCGAGCTGGTCAAAGAGAAAAAGGTTGAGGGCATCAGTGCCCTGCGCGATGAGTCTGATAAAGACGGCATGCGCATCGTTATCGAGATCAAGCGCGGCGAGTCCGGCGAGATTGTGCTGAACAATCTCTACAAGCACACCCAGATGCAGACCACGTTCGGCATCAACATGGTGGCGCTCGATAACAACCAGCCCAAGGTGATGAACCTTAAAGAGATCCTGGATGCCTTCCTGCTGCACCGCCGTGAGGTAGTGACCCGCCGGACCGTGTTCGAACTGCGCAAGGCGCGGGATCGGGCCCACATCCTGGAAGGCCTGGCGGTGGCGCTGGCCAACATCGACCCCATCATCGCGCTGATCCGTCACTCCGACACCCCGGCGGACGCCAAGGCCAAGCTTGTGGCGAACGGCTGGGAGCTCGGCAACGTGGCCGCCATGCTGGAAAAAGCCGGCGACGACGCGGCCCGTCCCGAGTGGCTGGAGCCCCAGTTCGGTATCCGTGAAGGCCAGTACTTCCTGACCGAGCAGCAAGCCCAGGCCATCCTTGACCTGCGTCTGCACAAGCTGACCGGCCTCGAGCACGAGAAGATCCTGGAAGAGTACCAATCTCTGCTGGATCTCATCGCCGAGCTGCTGTTCATCCTGGCAAGCCCGGAACGCCTGATGGAAGTGATCCGCGATGAGCTGGTGGCCGTGCGCGAGCAGTATGGCGACGCGCGCCGCACCGAGATCAACTTCTCCAGCATCGAGCTCAATACCAAGGATCTGATCACTCCGGAAGACGTGGTCGTCACCTTGTCTCACCAGGGCTATGTGAAGTACCAGCCGCTGACTGACTACGAGGCGCAGCGTCGTGGTGGCAAGGGCAAGTCGGCTACCCGGATCAAGGAAGAGGACTTCGTGGAGCGTCTGTTGGTGGCCAACACCCACGACACCATCCTGTGCTTCTCCACCCGTGGCAAGGTCTACTGGCTCGAGGTGTATCAGCTGCCGGAGGCGTCCCGTGGCGCCCGCGGCCGTCCGATCATCAACCTGTTGCCACTGGAAGAGGGTGAGCGCATCACCGCCATCCTGCCGGTCAACGAGTACAGCGACGACAAGTACGTCTTCTTCGCCACCGCCGACGGTACCGTGAAGAAGACCAGCCTGTCTGCGTTCAGCCGTCCGCTCTCCTCCGGTATTCGTGCCATCAACCTCAAAGAGGGTGATGAGCTGATCGGGGTGGATATCACCGACGGCAGCAACGAGATCATGCTGTTCTCCGACGCGGGCAAGGTAGTTCGCTTCGCGGAAGGCAGCGGTCGCGCGGATGCGGATGCCAGCGACGACGTCGAAACCGACGACGACGCCGGCAACGACGATGAAGGCAGCGACAGCGTAGAAGGTGCCGACAGCACCGAGAGCAAGGGCACCTTCAAGGGCGTGCGTCCCATGGGTCGTACAGCCTCCGGTGTGCGCGGCATCCGTCTGCCCAATGGCAACAAGGTCGTCTCCCTGATCGTCCCCCGTGGCGAGGGTGCTATCCTGACCGCCACCGAGAACGGCTATGGCAAGCGCACCGCGCTGACCGAGTACCCGACCAAGAGCCGTGGTACCCAGGGCGTCATCTCCATCAAGGTGGATGATCGCAACGGCAAGGTGATCGACGCCATCCAGGTCGAGGATACCGACCAGATCATGCTGATCACCAACGGCGGCACCCTGGTGCGTACTCGTGTCAGCGAGGTGAGCATCATAGGTCGTAACACCGGCGGTGTGCGTCTGATCCGGACCGGTGAAGACGAGACCGTGGTCGGCCTGCAGCGCATCGCCGAGAGCGACGAGGAAGAGACCGACGTCGTGGCCATCGACGGTGAGCAGGTGGAAGGTGCAGATACTGCGCCAGACGCCGGTGCCGCCGACGCAGGTGCCAGCGAAGAGGGTGTGGCTGGCGACGAATAATCGCCCGTCTACCCCGACAAAAAGAGCGACCCCAGGGTCGCTCTTTTTATTGCGCTATTTTTACCGCCATCCTGGCGATGCCGCCTCAGTTCTCCGCTGCTGCTCCCTATCCAGCAATTTATTTATGTCGAAATTCATATATTTATTAGATTTTTATACTGCTGTTGTCGCCCCGGTCGCGGTTGGCTGGCAGGGTCGGCGCCGGCATGGGCACAGCGGTTACTCAAAGGATCATAAGGCCGTCATCCCGTTGTCACGGGGCCGGGGCAAGCTACCACTGTCCGAGCGCCAAAGGTGAACTCGGCAAATCCATCGATGCCATCCAAGAGGAGCATGCCATGACCAGCTGGATAATGTGGGAGATCTGGTGGAGCCGGATGTGGGGGGCGGAGGCCAAGGCCGCCTCCACTGAGGAAGAGGAGGTGGCCCATGAGCCATCGCGCCTGCCAGCGGAGTTGATTGCACGGCCCAAGCCGGCCCGGCCTTCGCGACCCAGAGGCTGAGCGGATCAAGCGCAGCTCCGGCCTTCAGAACAACCGTAGCTGTTCGTTGGGGCGAATGAAGCGGGTCAGGTTCAGCTGAACGTGGCGTTTGCCAAGCTGTAGCCGTTTGCTGATCAGTCGAAAGCGCTGGGCGAGCAAGTCTGCAAATTGACCCTCGCCGCGCATGCGAGTGCCAAAGGCGGGGCTGTTGAGGTTGCCGCCCCGGCTGGCCCGCAGCTGGTTCAGAATGGCTTCCTTCTGGCCGGGGTAATGCTCGTCCAGCCAGTCGCTGAACAGGGTCGTCAGCTCGTGGGGCAGGCGCAGCAGTATGTAATCGGCGCAGCTGGCACCGGATTCGACCGCCGACTTGATGATCTGCTCGAGTTCGGGCTCATTCAGGCGCGGGATCATGGGAGCGGCCAACACCCCGACCGGCACCCCGGCCCCGGCCAGCTTCTCGATCACCTTGAGTCGCCCGGCGCCCGTGCTGGCACGAGGCTCCAGCTGCCGCCTCAGCGTCTCGTTGAGGGTGGTGACCGACACCATCACCTGACACAAGCCTTCCCGGGCCAACTCGGTCAGCAGGTCAATATCCCGCAAGATCATGGCGCTCTTGGTGATGATCCCCACCGGGTGGCGGTGAGCCAGCATCACCTCCAGCAGCTCACGGGTGAGCCGGTAGTGCTGCTCGATAGGCTGATAGGGATCGGTATTGGCGCCGAGCACTATGGTCTGGGGCTGGTAGCTCGGCTTGGCGAATTCCCGGCGCAGCAGCGCGGCGGCATTGCGCTTGGCGAACAGCCGGGTCTCGAAGTCCAGGCCGGGTGAGAGCTCCAGATAGGCGTGGCTGGGTCTGGCGTAGCAATAGATGCAACCGTGCTCGCAGCCCTGGTAGGGGTTGATGGAGCGGCCGAAGGGGACATCCGGCGACAGATTGTGGCTGATGATGCTCTTGGCCTCTATCTCGCGCACTTGTGTCTGAGGCGCCTGAGGTTGAAACGCGGTTTCCCACTCCTGTGCTTGCCAGCCATCGTCGATGGCCTCGACTTGTGGACCACTGAAGCGGTGTTCGACATTGTGACTGCTGCCTCGTCCTGCCATCTCACCATACCGATACTGTTTATATATACAGTTATTGTGGCGAGGGTTCCGGCAAACTGCAAGCCCGGCCGCCCGCCTTATGTAAAACTGCATCGCAAATGAATCTCCCGCTTGATCTGCTGCTACATTTCGTTTACATAGACGAAATGCGAACTGGATCACGGAAATCATCATGAAGCCCACCACCTCACGCTGGCTGTTTATCGGAGTGATCTGCCTGGTCATCTGGCGCCTCATCCCGCTCTCTACCGAGCAGGCGCTGGCGACGGCCAGCCGGGCCTGGCGTGTGGGCCACTTCGAGCAGGCGACCCATATCTGGCTGCCGCTGGCGGAGCAGGGGCAGCCCAGGGCCCAGGCCCTGATGGGCTGGAGCCACGAGTTGGGGCAGGGGAGTGAACAGGATCTGGCCCGCGCCATCGCGCTCTATCGTCGCTCCGCCGAGGCGGGGGATGCCTTTGGTCAATATCGACTGGCGGATCTTTACTTGCGTGGGGTCGGGGTGCCGCGGGATCTGCGCGCGGCCTTTCACTGGATGGAGCTGGCGGCCCGCAACGGCGATGTGCCCGCCATGCTGAAAGTGGGGGTGCTGCACCTGATGGGGGTGAACGGTCGGGTCGACATGGCGCAGGCGAAACAGTGGCTCTATCAGGCCTCGCAGAAAGGCAACAAGCTGGCCCTTCGGGTCTTGCAGGAGCTGGCGTTGGCCGAGGAGGGGAACAGCACCTTCGATTTCAACGGGCAGTCGCTGCTTGGAGAGGGCTAGCCGTTGGTGGCCGGCCCCCTTCCCTCATTGAGTATCAGTTTTTTCAGGCACTGGCGGTCACTTTGCCCGGGCTGATGTCGGTGACATAGAGGGTGCTGCGTTCGCTGCTGTGCACTATGCTGCACACCTCGCGCTTGCTGCCGTCGCTCAGGATCACCAGCTCGCCAAGATGGACGGGACAGTGGGTCGTCAGTATGTGATCCGGATGGATGATCTTCTCCGCGTGCTCCGGAAACGAAATCTCATAGCTGTACATCTTTCTCTTCCTCTCAGACGAACGCCTATCTCGAAACCTAGCACCCGGTCGCCATTACCGCTGCTCCCAACAGCGGCAAAGACCCAGCCATTGCTGTATGTAAAATCGCCCTGGCAACTTGTCTGAGTCGTGACGTCTGATACAATCCCCACTGTTCCTGTCAATGAATAGCCTCGCACGGACATCAAAGTGTGTATCACGGCGTGTACAAACCGTATTGTGAACGGTGAAACATCAAAGTGAATGGCTTGATTTTAAAGGACTTCTTCAATCTGCATGTGGCCTTTGGTAGGGGTCACCACTGTTAAGGAAATACATAATGCCAATCATTACTCTGCCTGACGGCAGCCAACGTCAATTTGCCCACGCCGTTTCCGTCATGGACGTCGCCGCGGACATAGGTCCGGGCCTCGCCAAGGCATGCATTGCCGGTCGGGTAAACGGTGAACTGGTGGATGCCTGCGAGCTGATCGAAGCCGATGCCTCCCTGGCCATCATCACCGCCAAAGACGAAGAAGGTCTGGACATCCTGCGCCACTCCTGCGCTCACCTGCTGGGTCATGCCATCAAGCAACTCTGGCCCCAGACCAAGATGGCCATAGGTCCGGTCATCGACAATGGTTTCTACTACGACGTCGATCTCGATCGTACCCTGACCGACGAAGATCTGGCTGCCCTGGAAGAGCGCATGCTGACGCTGGCCGCCAAGGATTACGACGTCATCAAGCAGAAAGTCTCCTGGCAGGAGGCACGCAACGTGTTCGAAGCCCGTGGCGAGACTTACAAAGTCGAGATCCTGGATCAGAACATTGCCCGTGATGACCAGCCCGGTCTGTATCATCACGAAGAGTACGTCGACATGTGTCGCGGCCCCCACGTGCCGAACATGCGTCACTGCCACCATTTCAAGCTGCAGAAGATGTCCGGCGCCTACTGGCGTGGCGACTCCAACAACAAAATGTTGCAGCGGATCTACGGTACCGCCTGGGCCGACAAGAAGCAGCTCAAGGCTTACCTGCAGCGCCTCGAAGAGGCCGCCAAGCGCGACCACCGCAAGATCGGCAAGCAGCTCGACCTGTATCACATGCAGGAAGAAGCGCCCGGCATGGTGTTCTGGCACAACGACGGCTGGACCATCTTCCGTGAACTGGAAACCTTCATGCGTACCAAGCTGCGTGAGTATGACTATCAGGAGGTGAAAGGCCCCGCCATGATGGATCGCGTGCTGTGGGAGCGCTCCGGCCACTGGGATAAGTATGCTCAGGGCATGTTCACCACCCAGTCCGAGAACCGCGAGTACGCCATCAAGCCGATGAACTGCCCGGGTCACGTCCAGATCTTCAATCAGGGCCTCAAGTCCTATCGCGATCTGCCGCTGCGCATGGCCGAGTTTGGCTCCTGCCACCGCAACGAGCCGTCAGGCTCCCTGCACGGCTTGATGCGGGTACGGGGTTTCACTCAGGATGACGCCCACATCTTCTGTACCGAAGCGCAGATCATGGAAGAGGTGTCCGCCTGTATCCGTATGGTCTATGACGTCTACGGCACCTTTGGCTTCGAGAACATCGTGGTCAAGCTCTCCACCCGTCCCGAGCAGCGTATCGGCTCCGACGAGGCCTGGGATCGTGCCGAGGCCGCCTTGGCCGAGGCGCTGGTGCTGAACGGTCTGAAGTACGATCTGCAGCCGGGTGAGGGCGCCTTCTACGGTCCCAAGATCGAATTCACTCTGCATGATTGCCTTGATCGTGCGTGGCAGTGTGGTACCGTGCAGCTCGACTTTGCCTTGCCGGGTCGTCTGGGTGCCACTTATGTGGGGGAAGATAACGAGCGCCATGTGCCCGTCATGATCCACCGCGCCATCCTGGGTTCCATCGAGCGCTTCATCGGTATTCTGACCGAAGAGTACGCGGGACTGTTCCCGACCTGGTTGGCACCGACTCAGGCCGTGGTCATGAATATCACGGACAATCAGGCCGATTATGCGGTGAAAGTTGCCAAAGCATTGAATGATGCGGGCCTTCGCGCAAAAGCGGACTTGAGAAATGAGAAGATTGGCTTTAAAATCCGCGAGCATACTTTGAAACGAGTTCCTTTCATGTTGGTCTGCGGCGATAAAGAAGTTGAAGCCGGCAAGATTGCAGTGCGAACTCGTAAAGGGGCTGACCTGGGCACTTATCCTGTTGAAGAGCTAATCGCTCTGTTGACCCAGGAAGTTCAGACCCGCGGACAAAAGAAAGTGGAGGAATAAGCTATAAAAGGCGGAAAAAAACTGGGCAAGCAACCGCAAGCCCGCGCTCACCGGATCAATGAAGAGATCCGTCTGAAAGAAGTTCGTCTGACCGGTTTGGATGGTGAGGCCATTGGCGTCACCACCATTCAAGATGCTCTGAACTTGGCCCTTGAGGCTGGAGTGGATCTGGTCGAGATCAGTCCTAACGCTGAGCCGCCCGTTTGCCGGATCATGGATTACGGCAAATTCCTCTACGAAAAGAGCAAGACCACCAAAGAACAGAAGAAAAAGCAGAAAGTCGTCCAGGTCAAGGAAATCAAATTCCGTCCTGGCACTGACGAAGGCGACTATCAGGTAAAACTACGCAACCTGGTTCGCTTTCTGGAAGACGGGGACAAGGCTAAGGTCACCCTGCGCTTCCGTGGTCGTGAAATGGCCCACCAGGATCTTGGTATCAAGGTTCTGGAGCGAGTCAAAAACGATCTGGAAGAGTTGGCCGTAGTAGAGTCGTTCCCGAAAGTCGAAGGCCGTCAAGCAGTGATGGTTCTCGCACCTAAGAAGAAATCTTAAGGCCCACAAGAAATTGACTCATGGGCATGTCCCATGAGTCGGTTCGCCTTGCGATTTTGTTGTCACTCACAATGCGGAGTATGAAATGCCGAAGATGAAAACCAACCGGGGCGCCGCAAAGCGCTTCAAGAAGACTGGCTCAGGTCGCTTCAAGTGCAAGCACAACCACCTGCGTCACATCCTGACCAAGAAGAGCAGTAAGCGTAAG
Source organism: Aeromonas sp. MR16 (assembly GCF_022549315.1). Classification (NCBI taxonomy): domain Bacteria; kingdom Pseudomonadati; phylum Pseudomonadota; class Gammaproteobacteria; order Aeromonadales; family Aeromonadaceae; genus Aeromonas; species Aeromonas sp. MR16. The sequence goes on from NZ_JAKZFK010000021.1 coordinate 14,627, forward strand.
CGTAAGCTGGGGCCGAAGTTCATGGTTTCTGCTGCCGACCACAAACGTGTTGTCGCTTGTCTGCCGTACGCATAAGGGGGATGTGAAAAATGCCAAGAGTTAAACGTGGTGTGACTGCTCGCGCTCGTCACAAGAAAGTAATGAAAGCCGCCAAGGGTTACTACGGCGCCCGTTCCCGTGTCTACCGCGTAGCGGTACAAGCGGTAACCAAAGCCGGTCAGTATGCCTACCGTGACCGTCGTCAGAAGAAACGTCAGTTCCGTCAACTGTGGATCGCGCGTATCAACGCTGCTGCCCGTCAGAACGGTCTGTCCTACAGCCGTCTGATCAACGGTCTGAAGAAGGCTTCCATCGAGATCGATCGCAAGATCCTGTCCGATATCGCCGTTCACGACAAGCTGGCTTTCACCGCCCTGGTTGAAAAAGCTAAAGCAGCTCTGGTTTAATCCGGTTCTGTTATGAAAGATAAAAGGAGGCTTAGGCCTCCTTTTTTGTTTCTGGATTGGCACGCCAAGCAAGTCTTCCACCGCTTGTCGCTGCACACATCTTAAGCACTTATCACTCCCTGTTTGTCCCTCTCATGTTCTTGGCGTGCTGTCCGCAGGCTGGCACGAATGTGATTTCGCCCCTTCTGGTTTTTCTGACCGTCATCCATGTCTACCGCTACGTCCATCACTATGGTGGCGTGCGCGCCATGTCGCTGGATATGTTCTTCGACTACCCGGCGGTGCGCCTGAACGAGCCCAAGTCCGGGATGCCAAGGCGGTGATGAACTTTGACTTCGGCGATACCGATGGCAAGTACAAGGTGGAGTTGGAGAACGGGGGCGCTGAACCACACGGCGAATGCCGAGGCCAGCAACGCCGACACCACGATCGCGCTGTCGCGGGATACCCTGAACAACCTGATCCTGAAGCAGACCACCCTGGACAAGGCCATCGCGGCGGGGGAGGTGAAGGTGACGGGTAACGGCGATAAGCTCAAGGAAGTGCTGGGTTACATGGACAACTTCGAGTTCTGGTTCAATATGGTGACCCCTGACCCCTGACCCGTCACACCCAAGGTTAAGGGCGTGGCCATTGGCCACGCCCCTGTATGTCTGAATGAGCAGCGGCGCTACCGCCCGCCATCGGGGGAGGCGCCGCGAAAGAGGGTTCATTTCGTCTGGGTGGCGGCTTCAATGATGAGGGCTGTCACCTCGTCGGCCCTTGAGACCAGAGACGCATGGCTGGCCGTGAGCGTGATGCATTTGCGTGGCTGGATCCGCGCCGCCATCCGTTGCTGGTTATCCGGGCTTATCATGCGGTCTTCGCTGGAGATCTGGTACCAGCTCGGCTTCTGCTGCCAGGCCGGCGCCTGGATGTTGTTGCCGAAGGTGGAACCCAGCGGCGCCTTCTGGGTGACGGCCATCACCTGCGCCTCTTCCGGGGTGAGATCCTGGCAGAAACTGGCGTGAAACTCGCTTTGCTTTAGCCAGAGATAACCGTCACTGTCGGGGACTATGTTGGCCATGGCTACCGGTGGGCTGGCATGAGTAATGGTGCCTGGGCTCTCACCCGCATCGGGAGCGAAGGCGGCGATATAGACCAGGCCGATGACGTTGGGCATGTCGCCCATCTCGGTGATCACGGCGCCGCCGTAGGAGTGACCGACCAGCAGCACGGGACCGGCCTGCTGCGCCACCATCTTGCGGGTTCGCTCGGCATCCTCAGCCAACGAGGTCAGGGGCAGCTCAACCGCATGCAACTGGGTAAAACCGTGTCGAAACAATTGGGTGATGACTCTGCGCCAGTGCATGGCACCGCCCCAAAAGCCGTGAACCAGAATGATGGTGGGTTGTTCGTTCATGGTGCCGTTCTCCTCGTGGTAACCAGGCGGCCACTTGTGGGTCGCTGACAGTACACCAGTATAGTGACGGCCAATCCAGTGAGTCGCGGCTGGCCTGCACGCGGTTTTTGATCTGGTGGCAAGCTTGCTAACATGCCAGCCACCCCGCATCCACACCGGCAAAAGGTCATGGGTGGCATGGTGCCGGAGATTGACGTCCCAGCTCATGCTCAATCATCAGGTCGACGACGACAAGGTTCGGCGATGCCTGTTCTCACCTTTCAAGAGGGAAGGGATGACGTGGCATCCACAGCCATGTTGTTTATTGCGGGCTCACTCGGTGATCACTCAAGGAAAAGTGCGTGCTGAAAGAAAACTTCAATGAACTCCAGCTCTTTCTGGCCGTGGCGAGAGAGCGAAGCTTCACCCGGGCGGCGAGCAAACTGGGGGTCTCCCAATCCGCTCTGAGCCATGCCATCAAGGCGCTGGAAGAGCGGTTGAATATGCGTCTGCTGACACGTACCACCCGCAGTGTGGCGCCTACAGAGGTGGGAGAGAGGATCATCGCCTGCCTGGAGCCCCGCCTGGCGGATCTCGAGCTGGCGCTGGGGGCCATCGTTCAGATCAACGGTACCGCCACCGGCAACCTGCGCCTCTCCGCCGGTGAGCATGCGGTGCGCAGCCTGCTGTGGCCGAAGCTTAAACCCTTTCTCAAGGCCCACCCGCAGATCAAGGTAGAGCTGGTGGTCGACAACGGCTTCGTCGATATCGTTGCCGGGCGCTTCGATGGGGGTGTCCGGTTGGGGGAGAGCGTCGACAAGGACATGGTGGCGGTGCGGATAGGGCCTGACATGCGCATGGTGGTGGTCGGCGCTCCCGCCTATCTGGCGAGCCGGGGCACGCCGCAGACCCCCCATGAGCTGTCGCATCATTGCTGCATCAACATGCGCCTGCCCACCGCCGGCGGCCTCTATCACTGGGAGTTCGAACAAGGCGGCAAGGCATTGCGGGTAAGAGTGGAGGGCCAGCTGATCCTCAATCTGCTGGGCGAGCGGATCGAGGCCGCCGAGGAGGGACTGGGGCTTGCCTGTGTGCCGGAAGACATGGTGCAAGGGGCCTTGGGGGCGGGGACCCTGGTGCAGGTGCTGGCCGATTGGTGCCCCACCTTCGCGGGTTATCATCTCTACTACCCGAGTCGCAAGCAGCACACCCCCGCCTTTGCACTCCTGATTGAGGCGCTGCGTCATGGGCAATGAGGGCCTTGCCAGCAAGGATTGACGATAATCACCAGACCCGAGCAAGGCCCATCTTGCCATCAACGCCCGACGTGGGCCTGCAGCGCGGCCGGATAACGATCCCCGACGATCTGCACCTGCTCGAGCAGGCCGGCTATCTGAGCAAGCTCCGCCGGTGTCAGCCCCAGCTGCGCCGCCCCCAGATTCTCATCGAGGCGCGGCAACTTGGTGGTGCCGGGAATGGGCACTATCCAGGGTTTCTGTGCCAACAGCCAGGCGAGGGCGATCTGGGCCGGGGTGACCCCTCTTTGTGCGGCCAGCGCACGGAGCAACGCCACCAGTCGCTCATTGGCCGCCAGCGCATCGGCGGCGAAGCGGGGCACCTTGCTGCGAAAATCGTCCGCCGCGAAGGTCGTACCCGTCTTGATGGCGCCAGTCAGGAAGCCTCTGCCCAGCGGGCTGAACGCCACAAAACCTATTCCCAGCTCTTCCAGCAGCGGCAAGATTTCCCGCTCGGGCTCCCGCCACCAGAGGGAATATTCACTCTGCAGCGCCGTCACCGGTTGGACCGCGTGGGCTCGCCGAATGGTCTGGGCACCGGCCTCCGACAGGCCAAAGTGCTTGACCTTGCCCTCGGCTATCAGATCTTTCACCGTGCCAGCGACCTCTTCAATCGGCACCTCGGGATCGACGCGATGCTGATAGAGCAGATCGATCACTTCCGTCTGCAGGCGGCGCAAGGAGCCTTCGACCGCCGCCCGGATATGCTCTGGGCGACTGTCGAGGGGCCGTTGTTGGCTGTCATCGCCAAGGTTGAAGCCGAACTTGGTGGCGATCACCACCCGATCCCGCAGCGGTTTCAAGGCCTCACCCACCACCTCTTCGTTGAGATAGGGGCCATACACCTCGGCGGTGTCAAAGAAGGTCACGCCACGCTCCACGGCGGCGCGAATAAGGGCGATCGCCTGGTGGCGATCGGTGGCCGGGCCATAGCCCTGGCTCAGCCCCATGCAGCCAAGGCCGAGTGCGCTGACACTCAGGCCGGATTGACCAAGAAGACGGGTCTGCATCATCAAATTCCTCACTGGTTATTGGTGTTCGAGTCGGGTTCGCGGGGTTAAACGTCGAGCCGGCGGCCGGTCAGCCACTCCACCCTGGCCGGATCCCGGTGAGAGAAGAAGGCGCTGGTGCCGGTATCCAGGGCGGTGACCTGCAACATCTCGTCGTCGCTCAAGGCAAAGTCGAACAGATCCAGGTTCTCGACCATGCGCGCCTTGCGTACCGTCTTGGCGAGGGAGGGGATGCCGCGCTGCAACAGCCAGCGCAGCACCACCTGGCCCACGCTCTTGCCATGGCGCTCGCCGATGGCCGCGAGCTGCGGCTGCTGGAACAGGCCGTTGCGTCCCTCGGCAAAGGGGGCCCAGGCCTGGGGCACTATGCCGCGGCTCTGCATCCAGGGCACGGGGTGCAACTGCTGATGGAAGGGGTTTACCTCTATCTGATTGACGGCAGGGGGGATCTGGTTGAAGGCGACGAGATCCGCCAGTCGATCCGGGTGGAAGTTGCTGACCCCGATGGCGCGGCACTTGCCCGCCCGATGGAGCTCCTCCATGGCGCGCCAGGCGCCGTGCACATCCCCGTAGGGTTGGTGGATGAGGTAGAGATCCACATAGTCCAGTTGCAACCGGTTCAAGGATCGCTCGAACTGAGCCTTGGCCCCCTCGTAACTGGCATCCTGCAGCCACAGCTTGGTAGTGACGAACAACTCACCCCGTGCGATCCCGCTGCGGCGGATGCCGTTGCCCACCTGGGTTTCATTCTGGTAGGAGGCGGCGGTGTCGATGAGGTGATAGCCGCTCTCGATGGCATCGATGACGGCCCGCTCGCACTCGGCTGCCTCCGTCATCTGAAAGACCCCGAAACCCAGCTGGGGCATGGCGTTTCCGTTGTTCAATCGGACTGTTTGCATGACGTTATCCTCTCTGTGCGGTGCAGGTAGCATAACGCGGCAGCATTCATCGGATTAGATAGCGGTATCCGCTAGGGCCTATCGACCGGGCTCATCAATCGGCGTGCCGCCACTCGCGCCATGCTGTCGACCACCAGGCAAACATCAAGGTTTTCGCTGTCGTTTCCACGAGGAGGTCTCTTCGCGGTGGGGATGCTCCCTCTTATCTCAGCCCCGGTTGGTCATCGCCAGCGTCAGACGCGGCTCTTGAGCAGACGAAATGCCCGGTAGACACGGGACTTGGCGGGGAAAGCGGCAAGCTGGCGGCAGGAATCCGGGGAGAAAAAATCCATCATATTGATTTGGCACTATATTCTAGAGCGTGATCGGGCAGGGCATGGCCGTTGCAAAAATAGCCGTCAGGTACAGGGGCCTGGTCGCCACTGACTCCGCTTGTCATAACAAAATGATTTCTCGGGAGAAAAGCCCACCTTAACTATGGTCAGCCGAGGGGCTTTTTTTGTATTATCCCCCTCTTGACCTTATTTAGCCTAACAGGCTCCTGTTCCGGGAGTGGTGACGAGGAAGACATGCAACAGCTTGAAGAAGTAGTCGGCCAGGCCAAGGCCGAAATTGAGGGCGTCAACGACGTTGCGACCCTCGACGAGATCCGGGTCAAATATCTGGGTAAAAAAGGCTTTTTTACCGAGCAGATGAAGACCCTCGGGGCCTTGTCCGCCGAAGAGCGTCCCGCTGCGGGCGCCGTGATCAACCAGGCAAAGCAGCAGGTTCAGGATGCCCTGAACGCGCGCCGCGATGAGCTGGCCGCCCAGGAGCTGAACCAGAAGCTGGCTGCCGAGACCATCGACATCAGCCTGCCGGGCCGTCGCATCGAGAACGGTGGTCTGCACCCGGTGACTCGCACCGTCGAGCGCATCGAGCGCCTGTTTGGCGAGATGGGTTTCAAAGTGGAGCGCGGTCCCGAGATCGAAGATGGCTTCCACAACTTCGATGCCCTGAACATCCCGGCCCATCACCCGGCCCGGACCGATCACGACACCTTCTACTTCAACCCGGACCTGATGCTGCGTACCCACACCTCAGGTGTGCAGATCCGCACCATGCAGCAGCAACAGCCGCCGATCCGCATAATCGCGCCGGGCCGCGTCTATCGTAACGACTACGACATGACCCACACCCCTATGTTCCACCAGGTCGAAGGCCTGCTGGTAGACGAACATGCCAGCTTTACCGAGCTGAAAGGGATCTTGCACGACTTCCTGCGCAACTACTTCGAGGAAGATCTCACCATCCGTTTCCGTCCCTCCTATTTCCCGTTCACCGAGCCGAGCGCCGAAGTGGACGTGATGGGCAAGAACGGCAAGTGGCTGGAAGTGCTGGGCTGCGGCATGGTGCACCCGAACGTGCTGCGTTCGGTCGGCATCGATCCGGAAAAATACTCCGGCTTTGCCTTCGGCATGGGCGTTGAGCGCCTGACCATGCTGCGTTACGGGGTCAACGACCTGCGTGCCTTCTTCGAAAACGACCTGCGCTTCCTCAAGCAGTTCAAGTAAGGGCGAGAGAACATGAAATTCAGTAAATCCTGGGTGATGGAGTGGGTCCGCACCGAGTTGAGTGATAACGCACTGGCCGAACAGATCACCATGGCCGGTCTGGAAGTGGACGCCATCGAGGCGGTGGCCGGTCAGTTCAACAATGTCGTGGTCGGTGAAGTGGTCGAGTGCGCTCAGCACCCGGACGCCGACAAGCTGCGGGTGACCAAGGTCAACGTGGGCGAGAGCGATCTGCTGGACATCGTCTGCGGCGCGCCGAACTGCCGCACCGGCCTCAAGGTCTGCGTGGCCAAAGTGGGTGCGACCCTGCCGGGCGATTTCACCATCAAGAAGGCCAAGCTGCGCGGCCAGCCGTCCCACGGCATGCTCTGCTCCTTCAGCGAGCTGGGTATTGACGTTGAAGCGGACGGCATCATAGAGCTGCCACTTGATGCCCCCATCGGCACCGACATTCGCGACTACCTCAATCTCAATGACGTGGCGATCGACGTGGATCTGACCCCGAACCGGGCCGATTGCCTCGGGATTGCAGGGCTTGCCCGCGAGATCGGCGTGCTCAACAGCGTCGACGTGGTCGAGCCGAGCTGGACTCCGGCGCCTGCCACCATAGACGCCAGCTTCCCGATCCGGGTCGATGCGCCGGCAGACTGCCCCCGTTACCTCGGCCGTGTCATCAAGGGGCTGAATCTGCACGCCCAGAGCCCGCTCTGGATGCAAGAGAAGCTGCGCCGTGGCGGCATTCGCTCCATCGATGCCATCGTCGACATCACCAACTTCCTGCTGCTGGAATATGGTCAGCCGATGCATGCCTTCGATCTGGCCAAGCTGGACGGGGAGCTGGTGGTACGTCGTGCCAAGGCCGACGAGCCCATGACCCTGCTGGACGGTAACGAGGTCAAGCTCAAAGAGACCACGCTCGTAATCGCAGATAGCAAAGGCCCCGCCTGCATGGCCGGTATCTTCGGCGGCGAGCGTACCGGCGTGTCCACCGAGACCACAGATGTGCTGCTGGAGTGTGCCTTCTTCGCGCCGCTCTCCATCACCGGCCGCGCCCGTGCCTATGGCCTGCACACCGACTCTTCCCACCGCTTCGAGCGCGGTGTAGATCCACAACTGCAAGCCAAGGTCATGGACCGCGCCACCCGTCTGCTGCTGGACATCTGCGGCGGCGAAGCGGGCCCGGTGGTCGAGGTCAAGTCTGACGCTCATCTGCCGAAGGCTGCCCCCATCAAGCTGCGCCGCACCAAGCTCGACAAGGTGATCGGCATCAGCGTGGGCGATGCCCAGGTACTCGAGATCCTGACTCGCCTCGGCATGCAGGTGACGGTAGAAGCCGATGGCTGGACCGCGCTGGCGCCGTCCTGGCGTTTCGACATCGCCATCGAGGAAGACCTCATCGAGGAAGTGGCCCGTATCTACGGCTACAACAACATCCCGAACCTGAAACCGGCGGCCTCTCTGGCCATGGTCGAGCAGGCGGAAGGTCAGGTGACCCTCAAGCGGGTGCGCGACTTGCTGGTGGACCGTGGCTTCCAGGAAGCCATCACCTACAGCTTCGTGGATCCCAAGGCCCAGCAGACCCTGTTCCCGCAGAGCGACGCCATAGTGCTGCCGAACCCCATCTCGGTCGAGATGTCCGCCATGCGCGTCTCCCTGTTCCCGGGGCTGGTGCAGGCGGTGGTCTACAACCAGAACCGTCAGCAAGGTCGTGTGCGTCTGTTCGAGCAGGGCCTGCGCTTCATCAAAGACGAGAGCGCCGAGAACGGCATCCGTCAGGAGCCCATGCTGGCCGGCATCATCACCGGCAACCAGAGCGATGAGCACTGGGACATCAAGAGCCGTGGCAGCGACTTCTTTGATTTGAAAGGGGATCTGGAAGCCGTGCTGGATCTCACCGCCGAAGGGGCAACCTTCAGCTTCGAGCGCACCGAGCACAGTGCCCTGCACCCGGGCCAGAGCGCGGTCATCCTGCGCAACGGCGCCGTGATCGGCCATATCGGCGTGATCCACCCGAGCCTCGAGAAGAAGCTGGGTCTCAAGACCCGTGCCATCATGTTCGAGCTGGAGTTGAACAAGCTGATCCCCGCCAAGGTGCCGGTTGCGGCCGAAGTTTCCCGCTTCCCGGCCAACCGCCGCGACATCGCCGTGGTGGTTGACCACCAGGTTCTGGCCGGTGATGTGCTCGCAGTAATTAAAAAAGTTGGCGGAAATCAGTTAGTTGGAATAAACTTGTTCGACGTATACCAGGGTGCTGGTATGGCAGAGGACAAGAAGAGCCTGGCCATCAGTCTAGTTTTACAAGACAACCAGCGCACCCTGGAGGAGAAAGAGATTGCCGAGACCGTAGACAATGTCGTGCGGGCCCTCGGTGAAGAGTTGAATGCATCCTTGAGGGATTGATCTATGGCGCTTACCAAAGCCGACATTGCAGAGCACCTGTTCACCCAACTCGGGATGAGCAAGCGTGAAGCCAAAGATATGGTGGAAGCCTTCTTTGAGGAAATCAGACAGGCGCTTGAGCGCGGTGAACAAGTCAAGATTTCAGGCTTCGGTAACTTCGATCTTCGCGAGAAGAACCAGCGTCCCGGACGTAACCCCAAGACGGGCGAGGATATTCCCATCAGCGCCCGGCGGGTGGTGACCTTCCGGCCTGGCCAGAAGCTCAAGGCCAGGGTAGAAAATGTTGAACCCAACGAGTAATAGAAAGCCAGGCAACCGCCTGGCTTTTGCGTTTCGATGAGAAAAATACTCCTCCTGTTGGGTGCGCTGCTGGCCTTGCCACTGCGCGCCGCCGTGCTTCCCCTGTCGTCTGAGACCCAGGCGTATGTCGATTCACTCAGCGAACTGACCTTCTGCTATCCCGCCCTGCAGCGCCCTCCCTATCTGGAAAAACAGGGGGGATTGCTCATCGATCAGATGAAGCGGCTGGCACAGCAACTGCCGGTACCCCTGCGCTTCGAGAAGCTGCCCAACTGGTCGGCGGTGGAGCAGGGGCTGCTCGACGGGCGTTGCGATCTCATCCCCCATGTCGGCCCCTCCTTGCAGACGCTGCCGGGCATGGCGCTGAGCCGGGCCATGCTGGAAGCGGAGTCCGCCATCCTCTATCAGGGGGAGCTCGAGCACGCCACCTTTCTGGTATCGCCCATCTGGCAGGCACAGGAGACCCTCAAGCGGCTCTATCCCCTTTCATCCCAGCAGGAGCTGACCGATGCCGATAACTGGTATGGGGCGCTGATCGCAGGCAGGGGCAGCGCCTATCTGGGGGATTATCTGCAACTGCGCTACCTGATGCGCGAATACCCGGACGAGGGGCTACGCCTGCGGCGCCTGCGCAGCGACGATCTGGTGATCGGCTACCGGCTGATGATGCGCGATCGACCCGAGTTGCAGCAACTGCTGGACACGGCGATCCGTTTCCTGCCGCCGGGCAGTCTCTATCGGGATCTGGGGCGCTATCTGCCCCAGAGCGAGCAGGACATCAATCCGCTGCACTTCAACGACAAGGAGCAGGCCTGGCTTATCGGCAACGCCCGCACCATCAAGCTGGTGGCGGATCCCGGGTTCATGCCCTACAGCGGCGTCAATCAGCAAGGAGATCTCGTCGGCTGGAGCGGCGACGTGCTGCGGCGGGTGAGCCGGCAGACCGGGCTGGATTTCGAGCTCATTCCGGTGGCCAGCAAGGAGGAGGCGCTGGCCAAGCTGCGCAGCGGGGAGGCTGTCATGATGGCCGGCCTGCTGGAGTCTCCGGCGCTGGAGGCGGAGTTCGACTTCACCCGTACCGTGGCCATGAGTCGTTACGCCCTGATCAGCCGCAAGCGCATCGCTCATCAGTCCCTTGCCGAGGTCAAGGGCAAGGTGGTGGTGCCCAAGATGCTGTATGACACCAGCCTGCTCGCCCTCTTCGGGCAACATGAATGGGTGGAGGCCGACGATCTGGTGCAGGGGCTGGCGGCGGTGCAGGACGGCAAGGCGGAGGCCATGCTGGCCGAGCTCTATCAGTTGCAGTATCCGCTGCGCAACAACCAGCTGAGCGAGCTGACCATCAAGGAGCTGCCCCAGACCTTCGGGCTGGGGTTTGCCATCCGATCTGATCAACCCAGGCTGGCGGGGGTGATCGAGCAGAGCCTGATGACCATCAACGATCGGCAGGTGGATGAACTGGTCCAACGTTGGCGCCGGCTGATCCTCACCCAGCAGGAGGGGGTCAGTTACGGCTTCTGGCTCGGCTCGGTGTTGCTGGCGCTGCTGGTCAGCGCGGCCGTGATCTGGTCGGTCTGGCGCTCCCGTCAGCAACTGGCCCAGGAGGCAAGGGAGCGGCGCAAGGCCGAACAGGCGCTGGCGCTGGAGAGCAAGTTCCGGGAGTCCCTGTTCCAGGCGCTGCCCGTGCCGGTGTTCCTGCGCAATGCGCAGGGGGAAATCATCAAGCGCAACAAGCGGGCCAAGCGGCTGGAGGCGCGCTACTCCGCCGCCCTGGTCCTGCCTGCGCCCCAGTTGCAAGGGGCGGAAGGGGAGTTTGCCCTGCGCGAGCAGATCTTCTCCTATGCCCAGATCCCGCTGCGGTTGGGGGAGCAGGCACCGGCCGGCGATCTCATCGCCCTGTCCGACATCAGCGCCCTGCGCGAACGCACCCGCTTGCTGCGCCAGGCGGAGCGCCGTCTGCGCGCCCTCACCAATACGGTGCCCGGGGTGGTGCTCCAGTTCACCCTGCACAGGGGCGCCATCTCCCGGGTGGAGTTTGTCAGTCGCGGCAGCTATGAGCTGCTGGGGCTGGCCAGCCAGCAGATCCGGCTCAATCCCAACGAGACCCTCACCCGGCTGGCACACCAGGACAGGCGGGAGATGCGGGCGCCCATGCTGACCATGTTGCAGATGGGGCGCCCCTTTGCCCATCTGCTGCGCTATCGCCATCCGACCAAGGGCACCTGCTGGCTGCAGTTCTCCGGTCGGGGCCGTCGTCAGGGGGAGGGATGGCGCATCTATGGGGTGGTACAGGATGTGACCATCCGGGTCGAGCAGGAGAAGGCGCTGCAGATTTCACACGAGCAGGCCCAGCAGGCCGTGCTCGCCAAGGGACGCTTCCTCGCTGCCGTGAGCCACGAGATCCGCACCCCCATGAACGCCATTCTGGGGTTGCTGGAGTGGCTCGATCAGACCGAACTCTCGCCGGAGCAGGCATCGGCGCTGACCCACGTCAGGCAAGCGGGTAACGAGTTGCTGGGGCTGCTCAACGACGTGCTCGATTTTAGCCGCAACGAGACGCGCCAGCTGCGGCTCTCGCCCCAGCCAACCGATCTGGTGGAGCTGTGCGAGCACGTGGCGGCGGTGCACTGGTCCAAGGCGCGCTCCAAGGGGTTGCAACTGCGCCTCGCACTCGATCCCGCGCTGCCGGCACTGATGGAGCTCGATCCCCATCGAGTGCAGCAGGTGCTGCATAACCTGATTTCCAATGCCATCAAGTTCAGCTCGGTTGGCGAGGTGGTGATATGGGCGCGGCGCCAGGGAGAGTGGATCGCGTGCGGGGTGGATGACGAGGGGCCCGGCATCAGTGCCGAGTTGTTGCCCCGGTTGTTCCTGCCCTTCGAACAGGGGGAGGCGCCGGGTCAGACGAGGGCGCAGGGCACCGGGCTCGGGCTTGCCATCTGCCGTCAGCTGATGGAGCAGATGGGAGGCACCATCGGGGTCGAGTCACTGGCCCATGGCGGCAGCCGCTTCCGCTGCACCTTGCCCCTGCGCCCCCTGCAGGAGGGATCTCCCTGGCAGCCAAGGGTGCGCGAGATCTGCCTGCAACTGGTGGGTGAGGAGCTTGACTACATGCGCAGCTGGCTGCGCGAGGTAGGGGTGACGGAAACACCGACCGGGCCCTGCCTGAGCGCCACGGTGGATGAGCGGGGCCTGCGCCACTGGTACTGGCAGGACGAACCCTGGATCCCGGGCTCCGTGGTCACCCTGTTGCAACCCAGGCTCAGCCAGGGGCCCGAGGAGATGACCAGCCTGCCGGGTGCAGGCATGCGCGTCTTGCTGGTGGAAGATCACGAGGTGAATCGGGTATTGATCAGCATGCAGCTCAGTCAGCTGGGCGCCCGGGTGCTGAGCGCCGCCAACGGTCGTCTGGCGCTCGAGATCCTGCAGCACGAGTCGGTCGATCTGGTGCTGACCGACCTGCAGATGCCGGTAATGGACGGCGCCGAGCTGTGCAAGCAGTTGCGGGGCTCTGCGGCCTGGCAGCATCTGCCGGTCTATGTGATCACCGCCGACTTGAGCGAGCAGGCGGCAGAGCGGCTGGCCGACTGCGGTTGTCACGGTCATCTGGACAAGCCGGTCCTGTTGAATGATCTGGCCATCTTGCTGCGTAGCGTCTCCGGCCAGGGGGGAGAGCTTGCGATCGCGCAGGAGGAAGATGCCGTAGGCCGGTCCGATAGCACGTTGATCCCGCTCAGCCCCGAGCTTGTCAGCCTCTATCTGGCATCGACCAGGCAGGATTTGGCCGACATTGAGCGCTGTGTCACACAAGGGGATGGGACAGCCCTCAAGACGGCTTTACACAAGATGAAGGGGGCCGCCAAAATGGTGGGGGCCAGCCAGCTGGTACAGGTCATCGAAACCTGGCAGCAGGATCCTGAACACCCCTTGATTGAGCCGCTGACAGAGGCCGTGGATGAGGTCTGTCGGCAACTGAACAAGAGAACATGAGATGATCATCACAGAGGAAGAGTTGTTAGCGCTGCTGGAGGAGGACGTGAGCCTGGAGTCCCTGTTCCACCCTGTCAGCATCTATGCCCTGGATGCGGTCTCCTATCAGGCGGTAAAAGCGGTGGGAGTACCTGCCTATGCCAGCTTGCATCGCACTCAACCCGATGCCGACTGGCGCTGGGAAGGGGGATTCACCGCCAGTGACATCGCCCTGTTCGATCCGGCGGCCCATGTGGGAAAGGCCTATGCCGAGCAGTTGATGACCCCGGGACGGGGGATCTTCCAGATGACGGACCCCTGGCTTGCGGGACTGCAGGAGCGAGAGCAGCGCTGGCGCACTTGGCTGGCGGGATTGCGGGTGCTGTTACTGGAGGATCACCCCTTCCAGGGCGCCTGCATTGCGCAGGAGGTTCAAGGGCTGGGTTTGCCCTGCCACTGGGTACAGAATGGTGACGCCTGCCTCCAGGCCCTGGAAGGGGGCGAGGTGGGGCTGCTGATTTGCGATCTCAGCCTGGCGGAACAGGATGCCATCAGCTTGCTGATGGGCCACCCCCAGTCCTGCCGCAATGGTCTGCCCATCATTTTGCTCTCCGCCCACGATCAGACTCTGATCGACGGTGCCCGTCGCCTGCTGCACGATGCCGGTTTCAATGTGCTGGCGGCACTGGCCAAGCCGCTCAAGAACAACGATCTGCTGCGTCTGCTCAAGGCGCTGTATCTGGGGCCACAATACCCGCTGAGGCTCGGCGGCTTGAAGCGGACCATCCGCAGCTGGCAGGGGGATCCCCTCGGCCAGTTCGGCTTGCTGGCGGATGCCGCCTCATCGAATTTGCCCATCTGGCTGGCTGTGAGCGGGCTGCCTCCCTACTGGGATAAGCTCAAGGCGTGGCTGGAGCAGCACGGCCGGCAGGCGGTCGAGTTGACCCTGGTGGTTCACAAGCGGGATCAGGTGCTGAGTCAGGCGGATCGCTTCGCCTTGGCGTTGCAGGCGAGCATGGCGGGGGGACGCCTGGCGCTGCTGCTCGACAACGCCCAGCATCTGCCATTCGATGAGCTGGAGCGGTTGCCGTTCCAGTACCTGTTGCTGGGACAGCAACTGTTGCAGGAGCTGGAGGCGATGGCGGTGGACTCCCTGCTTGGCCGCTTCATCGGCCGTGCCAGAGAGTTAGGCATCGCCCTCTATCTTGACGATCCCTTCAACGTGCAGGATGTCGCCCTCTGGCAGGATCGCGGCATCTCGGGGCGCTGGTGACGCGCTATCTGTGCTGGCCGGCCGACGAGGCGCGTCTGCGCGCGGGGCTGGCGGGCTGGCTGCATCCCGCCGGCCGGAGCGCGCTGCCCATCATGATGGTGGTGGGTGGGCGAGATTGCTGGTTGCGGGAGCTGGCGGGCTACGACAGCGCCCTGCTTGAGACTGCCTACGCCGCCCAGAGCGAGCAGAGTATTTATCTGCGCTTCATGCGCCCCAAATTGCCCCCCAGTGCCGAGCAGGTCGCCTTTTTTATCGATTATCCTCGTGCTCCCCAGATTGGCCTGCTACTGACCGATGCGGACGGCGTGCCTCTGGCCATGGCCCAGTCCATCCAACGCCGGTTGCACCCGGATCGGGCCGAGTTCTCCTGCATAGTCGCAGACCACTTTCAGCATCGCGGGGCCGGGCGGCGCATCTTGCTGGCGCTGGCCCTGCTGGCGCGGGCGGAGGGGATCCGGGAGTGGACGGCGGAGGTGCTGAGCCAGAATCGCCCCATGCTGGCCCTGCTCAAGGGGTTGGGGTTGCCGCTGACCCTGGTGACGGGGCGGGAGATGATATTCGTCAGGCTGGACTTGAGCGTGCTCGACGGCCTGGATCAGGATCGCTCATAAGACCAAGGGCGAATGTGCCTGCTTCGCCCCCTGTGCTAAGGTCAGGCTGTCATTCGTCGGAGGAAATCCACCATGGTGCAGTCAGCCAAACATATCGTGATCCTCACCGGTGCCGGCATCTCGGCAGAGTCCGGCATCAAGACATTTCGGGCCAGCGACGGCCTGTGGGAAGAGCACAGGGTTGAGGATGTGGCGACGCCGGAGGGCTATGCCCGGGACCCCGTGCTGGTGCAGCGCTTCTACAACGCGCGCCGTGAACAACTGCAAAGAGCCGAGATCCACCCCAATCCGGCCCACTACGCTCTGGCCAGGCTGGAGCGTTTGTTGCCGGGGCGGGTGACCCTGGTGACCCAGAACATCGACAACCTGCACGCCGAGGCGGGCAGCAAGAGCCTGATCCACATGCACGGGGAGCTGCTCAAGGCACGCTGTCCTGTGTCGGGCCAGGTGATCGAGTGGCGCGGCGATCTGCATCAGGATGAGCTCTGCTCTTGCTGTCAGCTACCCCAGCCGCTGCGACCTCATGTGGTCTGGTTTGGCGAGATGCCGCTCGGGCTGGACAGGATCTATAGCGCCTTGGCGCAATGCGATCTCTTCATCTCCATCGGCACCTCCGGGGCCGTCTATCCAGCGGCTGGCTTCGTGCACGAGGCCGGTCTCAACGGTGCCCACACCATAGAGCTCAATCTGGAACCGAGCGAGGTGGGCAGCCAGTTTGACGAGAAGCGCTACGGTCCGGCGTCCGTGCTGGTACCGGCCTTCGTGGATGAGCTGCTGCTGCAGCTGGGCGTGCATCAGCCCAAGGCCATCCCGGGGCACAACTGGATGGAGATGCGCGGCCAATAACTATTGCGTAACAACACAGTTGCAATGGGTTAATGAAGTCGCCACACTGGCCCATAAAATCCCGAATGCAGCTGGCGCGACCCAAGATGCGTATCTCCAAGCACTGGTTTTCTTGTTTATTGCTGGCGCTGATCACCTTCGGCGCCCAGGCCTATTCCCCCCTGCTGCAGCTGGTGCTGGCTGACAAGCGGGTCGTCAATCTGGATGAGGCGGCGCTGGCCGCCTTGCCCCAGACCGAGTTCAAGACCCAGACTCCCTGGACCACGGGCACCCACAGTTACCGTGGCCCGACCCTGGCATCCGTGCTGGCGGCGCAGGGGGTCGAGCACGCGAGTCTTATCGAGGCCTCTGCCCTCAACGGCTATCAACAGCAGCTGGATCTCTCCCTGTTCGAGCAGGTGCCGCTGGCGCTGGTGCGTTATCAGGATGACAAGCCGCTGACGCGCCGCAACAAGGGGCCGCTCTGGCTGTTGATGCCCTTCTCGGCATATCCCGAGCTGGATGTGCCCACCATTCACAGCGGCATGGTGTGGCAGGTGATCCGCATCGAGGTCATCAAGTGACCCGTCGTCAACGCCACAATCTGCTGCTCGCCCTCATCTCGCTCTCCTTCCTGTTCTCCTCCGTCTGGGGTCTCTACCTGCAGAGCCGGCACGAACAGCTGGTCGATATCTTCTATCGCAACACCCACTGGAATATCAGCCAGGCCATGCTGGAGTCCCAGCGCTTCCTCTACGATCTGCGACTCTATCGGGTGGGCGAGCTGGACATGGCCACCCTGAGCCTGGATTACGATCTGTTGTGGAACCGGCTGGACATCTTTTTGGTCAGCAGCGAAACCGCCGATGCGCGTGCCCGGCACGGACTGGGGGAGGTGCTGGCCAAGATGTTTTACCAGATAAAACTGCTGGAGCCCCAGATGCAGGCCGGCGCACTGCAGGAGGGGGAGGCGCTGGACCGGATCCAGACCAATCTTGCCGAGCTGACCCGCCAGGTGGAGCAGATCGGGGAGCATATCCTCTCCGGCCAGGAGCGGGAGGCCTCGGTCAACCAGATGCGCCAGAGCCTGTTCTGGCTCCAGATCTGGCAGCTTATCCTGCTGCTGACGGGGGGAATCCTGGTGCTTGCCCTGATTAGGGCGAACCTGCAAAACCGTCGCCTCTCCCTGATCGACCCCATGACGCGGCTGGGTAATCGCCGTGCCCTGCAGGCGCAGTTGAGACAAGCCTTGTTGAAGAGCCCGACCTCAAGCCTGGTGGTGCTGGATCTGAAGCGTTTCAAGCAGGTCAATGATCTGCTCGGCTACCAGGTCGGCGATCGCCTGCTGCAGACGGTTGCCGCCAAGCTGCGGCAGGCCCATCCCGGGCGAGCCTATCGCCTGGGTGGCGATGAATTTGCGGTGTTCCTGGCCGGCGATCAGGCGCAGACAGATGAGCAGATGACCGCCTTGCAAAGCCTGTTGCAGTTCGAGTTTGTGACCCGGGAGAGCAGCTTCGATCTTGCCTGCCGCTTCGGGGTGGCACGGGCCGAGCGGGGGACGGATGGCAATCTGTTGCTGGAGCAGGCCATATTGGCGCTCAATCAGGCCAAGCGGGACAATGCTGCCTTGGTCTGGTTCCAGCCCGGGATGCGAGCCGCCCTGAACGTGCATCAACGCCAGCTGCATCAGCTGCGGGGCTGGCTGGAGGGGGTGGCAACATCCCCACTGGAGGCCGTGCGGGATGAGCTGGAAGACGAGCAGGGTGAGCGGGTCGTGGCCATCAGCCTGCGCTGGCGAGCAGGCCAGGAGTGCGAAATGAGCTGGCTGCAGGCGCATGGCATCCTGGGCCCAGTGGTGGCTCGGCTGCTGGCTGACGCAACCGGTTCGTTACCGCAACTTTTCAGGCTGCAGCAACAGGCGCAATTGGCCCATGTGCTGGCCTATTTGCCTGCACTGCCCGAGGGGAGGTTGATCCTGGCGTTGCCGACCCTGGTGCCGGATGCCGTCTTGCTGGCGCAGGTACGCCAGAGCGGCTGCCTGCTGGCGCTGCGTGAGCTTGGCAGCCAGGCGCCTGAGCTGCTGCAGGCCGGTTGGCCAATTCGCTACTGGCTGCCAGCCCCTTCCGAGTTCGAGGCCTTGCTGCAACCCCTGGCGACCAGGCTGGCATTGCGGCGCCTGGTCAGGACCGCGCCGGCGCAAGGCGAGGTTGGCGTGGCCTGAGTTCGCGCTGTGAATGGAAAAAGAGAAGGGCAGCCAATGGGCTGCCCTTCTCATTATCTCTTGCTCGCGTCGGTTCAGTCGAGCAGGGGAAGGAAGGGAGCGCAGGAGTCTCTGATCACCAGGTCAGGGTCGACGGTGATCATGTGATTATCGATGGTCTCGCCGTTGATCCTGGCCAGCAGGCGGGTGACGGCGAGGCGACCCAGCTCCTCTTTCGGCTGATTGACCGTGGTCAACGGGGGCGACATGTATTGGGCCAGGGCCACGTTGTCGTAGCCGACCAGGGAGAGATCCCGCGGGATGGCGAGGCCTGCGCGGTGCGCTGCGCTGATGACCCCCATGGCCATCATGTCGTTGCACACGAAGAGCGCACTCGGTCGTGTCGGCAGAGCCAGCAGGTGGAGCATGGCGTCGTGACCACTGGCACAGTCGAAATCCCCCTCCAGGATCCAGGACGGGTTGATGGCCAGGCCAGCCTCCCGCATCGCCTGCTCGAAGCCCGCCAGGCGCTGATCGGCAGGGGCCCGGCTCTGGGGGCCCGTGATGCAGCCGATATCGCGGTGACCGAGCTCGATCAGATGGCGGGTGGCAAGATAGCCCCCCTGATGGGAGTTGTCGGCGATGAGATCCACCTCGCGGCTCTCCATGCCCCAGTCCATCACCACCACCGGCAGGCTCTTGAGCCAGTCGAGCTGGTTGAACACCTCCTGTTGCCCCTCGCTGCACATGATGAGCAGGCCATCCACCCGTTTCCTGAGCATCATCTTGAGGTAGGAGAGGGCGGTCTCGGCCTGGCCCTCGGTGTTGCCCAGCATCAGGTTGTAGCCTTGCTCGAAACAGTAACGCTCCACCCCGCGCACCACCTCGGCGAAGAAGGGGTTGCTGGAGGTGGTGACCAGCATGCCGATGCTGTTGGTCTCCTTCACCTTGAGGCTGCGGGCCACCAGACTGGGGGCGTAGTTGAGCGCCTGCATGGCCGCGAACACCCGCTCCCGGGTCTCCTGCGCCACGACGCGGGTCTCGTTGATGACGTGGGACACCGTGGTGGTGGAGACTCCCGCCCGCGCCGCGACCTCCTTGATGTTGGCCATCAGTGTCCCTGCGCGGCTTGCGCGAGCAGGAATGTGTCGACTTCGGCCTTGGCCGGGATGGAGCTCTGGGCACCGAGTCGGGTGACCGACAGCGCCGCCGCCCCGTGAGCGAAGCGCACCGCAGCGTTAAAATCGGCTCCCGCAAGCTCAGCCGCCAGCAGGGCGCCATTGAAAGTGTCCCCTGCGGCAGTGGTATCCACTGCTTCTACCTTAAATCCAGGTGCAAGCATCTGTCGGGAACCGTTGCTGCAATAGACCCCCTGGGAGCCAAGGGTGATCATCACCTCCGCGATGCCCATCTGGTGGAAGCGGGCGGCTGCCTCTGCGGCGCTGGCCTCGTCGGTCACCTTGACCCCGGTCAGCAACTCGGCCTCGGTCTGGTTGGGGGTGATGAGATCCACCAGCGCCAGCAGATCGGCTGACAGCGGTTGGGCGGGCGCCGGATTGAGCACCACCCGGGTGCCCTGGGTGCGAGCCAGCCTGGCGGCTTCGAACACGCTCTCCAGCGGCACCTCCAGCTGCAGCAGCAGGGTATGGGCGTTGGCAATCAGGGTCTCATGGCGCTTGACCATGGCGGGGGAGAGGGCGCCATTGGCTTCGGCGGAGATGCCGATGCTGTTCTCTCCCTCATCGCTCACATAGATGATGGCGATGCCGGTGGGCAGCCGCTCATCCTGCTCCACCGCGCTGACGTCGATGCCGTCCTGGGCAAAACCTGCCTTCATCTGATGGCCGATGGCATCATCGCCGATGCGGGCGATAAAGGAGACGGCCGCACCGAGACGGGCGGCGGCGACCGCCTGGTTCGCCCCCTTGCCACCGGGGACGACCTGGTAGCCGTGGCCGGTCAGGGTTTCACCGGGACGGGGAAAGTGGGGGACGCGCAGCACATGATCCGCATTGACGCTGCCGAGAACTACGAGACGATTCATATCGATCACCCTTGATTGAGAACATCTTGGCTTGAGTGGGCCCAAGCCGAGCGGCTCTGTCGGAACGAGCAAGGGGGAGGCGAACCTCCCCCTGTATCAGACTTATTTGCTGACGATTTGCAGCGGCACCGGGATGGATTGCTCCACCGGTTGGCCCTTGAGCACCTTGTCGGCGGTTTCCACACCGATGGCACCGATCAGGGCAGGCTGTTGGGCCACGGTGGCGGCCAGTTTACCCTTGGCCACCGCCGCCTTGCCATCGTCCGTGCCGTCGAAGCCGACGATCATCACCTCTTTGCCGGCCGCCTGTACGGCGCGGATGGCACCCAGCGCCATCTCGTCGTTCTGGGCGAACACGGCCTGCACTGTCGGGTGGGCGGCCAGCAGGTTCTCCATGACGTTCAGACCCTTGGTGCGATCGAAGTCGGCGGGCTGGGAAGCCAGCACCTGCAGCTTGTTGGCGGCCACCGCCAGGGCGAAGCCCTCACCACGGTCACGGGCGGCGGAGGTGCCGGCGATCCCTTCGAGCTGGATCACCTTGGTGCCGGTCCCCAGCTTCTCGGTGATGAAGTCACCGGCCAGCTTGCCACCGGCCACGTTGTCGGAGGCGATATGGGCCTTGACCTCACCCTGGGCCGCGCCTCTGTCCAGGGTCAGCACCGGAATGTTGGCCTTGTTGGCCAGACGAATGGCGTTGCCCACGGCCTCGGAGTCGGTCGGGTTGATCAGGATGGCGTCGACCTTGCGCACGGTGAGATCTTCCACGTTGGAGAGCTCCTTGGCCGGATCGTTCTGGGAATCCAGCACCACCAGCTCGTAGCCAAGCTCCTTGGCCTTGGCTTCGGCCCCTTCCTTCATGGTGACGAAGAAGGGGTTGTTGAGGGTGGACACCACCATGGCCAGGGTGTGATCGGCAGCCTGGGCAGTGCCCAGCACGGACATGATGGCGGCGGCGAGCAGGGTATTGAGCTTTTTCATCGTTTCATTCCTTGTGTGTGCATTACTTGCTTTTGTTATCGATCATCACGGCGAGCAGGATCACGCTGGCCTTGGCAATCATCTGGTAATAGGACGAGACGTCGAGCAGGTTGAGGGCGTTGTTGAGGAAGCCGATGATGAGTGCCCCGATCAGGGTCCCCATGATGCGGCCCTTGCCCCCCATCAGGCTGGTGCCACCCAGCACCACGGCGGCGATGGCATCCAGCTCGTAGCCCATGCCGGCGGTCGGCTGGGCCGACGACAGGCGGGAGGTGACGATGAGGCCGGCCAGGGCCGATAGCATGCCGCACAGACCGTAGACCGCGAGCTTGACCCGGGCCACGTTGATGCCGGAGAGGCGGGTGGCCGACTCGTTGCCGCCGAGGGCATAGATGTAACGGCCGAGACGGGTGTGATTGAGCAGGTACCAGGCCAGCAGGAAGACGATGGCCATCAGCCAGATGGGCACCGGCAGGCCGAACAGGTAACCGGTACCCAGCCAGGCGAAGTGATCGGCACCGTCGCTGAAGCCGGTGGAGATGGGGCGCCCCTCGGTGTAGACCATGGTCACGCCGCGCAGGGCTGTCATGGTCACCAGGGTGGCGATGAAGGCCTGCACCTTGCCCTTGGCGATGATGAGCCCGCTGACGCCGCCGAGCAGGGCGCCGGCGCCCAGGGTGAGCGGCACCACCAGCCAGATCGGCAGCTCCATGGCCACCATGGTGGCGGCCAAGGCGCCGCACAGGGCCAGCACGGAGCCGACCGAGAGATCAATGCCGGCGGTGAGGATGACCAGCGTCATGCCGACGGCGATGATGGCGTTGACCGAGGTCTGGCGCAGTATGTTGAGCAGGTTGTCGGCGGTGAAGAAGTTCGGGCTCAGGAAGGAGACCACGCCGATCAGCACCAAGAGGGCTACCAGGGATTTGTTCTCGATCCACCAGGCCTTGCTCATGACGCCACGGCGGGGAAGGGTTTGGGTTGTCATTGCTGTGCCTCTTGCTCTGCTTGCCACTGTTTACCGACTGCCGCGGCCATCAGTTTCTCCTGATTGGCGTCACGGGACATGAATTCTGCGCTGATGCGTCCCTCGTGCATCACCAGGATGCGGTCGCTCATGCCGAGCACCTCCGGCATCTCGGAGGAGACCAGGATGATGCTCATCCCCTCCTTCTTGAACTGGTTGATGAGCTGGTAGATCTCTTTTTTTGCCCCCACGTCGACGCCGCGGGTAGGCTCGTCGAGGATCAGCACCTTGGGACGAGTCAACAGTCCCTTGGCGATGGCGACCTTCTGCTGGTTGCCGCCGGAGAGCAGCTTGATCAGCTGTTCGCCGCTCGGGGTCTTGATGTTGAACAGCCGCACGTAGTCGGCCACCGCCTGGCGCTCCGCCTTGCCGTCGATCCGGCCACCCTTGTTGAATTCGTTAAGGGCACAGAGGCTCATGTTCTCCCGCACCGACAGCTCCAGCACCAGGCCATCCCCCTTGCGATCCTCGGAGATGTAGGCGATGCCGGCCTTGAGGCCATCGGCGGGGCTGCGGGGCCGCAGGGCGTGACCATCCACGGCAATCTCACCGGCGCTGATGAGGTTGGCGCCGTAGATGAGCTTCATCAGCTCGGTGCGCCCCGAGCCCATCAGGCCGCTGAAGCCCAGGATCTCTCCCTGGCGCAGGGAGAAGCTCACCCCGCGCACGCCGGGGCCGCTCAGATCTTTCACCTGCAGGCTGACGGGGCCGAGCTCGCGGGCGAGGCGCGGGTACTGCTCCTCCAGCCGGCGGCCGACCATCATCTCGATGATCCTGTCCTCGTCCAGCTCGCTCACCGCCTGCTCGCCAATCCACTTGCCGTCCCGCAGCACGGTGACGCGGTCGCAGATCTGGAAGATCTCCTTCAGGCGATGGGAGATGTAGACGATGCCGCAGCCCTGCTCACGCAGTTCGCGGATGACAACAAACAGCTGCTCGGTCTCGGTGTCGGTCAGCGCATCGGTGGGCTCATCCATGATGATGACGCTGGCATCGAACGACAGCGCCTTGGCGATCTCCACCATCTGCTGTTCACCGATGGAGAGATCCCCGAGCCGGGTGTCCGGGCCATGCTTGACCCCGAGTCGAGCCAGCAGGGTGCCGGCCCGCGCGCGCAACTGCGGGTGATCGATGTTGCCAAAGCGGGTGCGCGGTTCGCGGCCGAGGAAGATGTTGGCGGCAATGGAGAGCTCCGGCAGCAGGTTCAGCTCCTGGTGGATGATGCTGATGCCCTGATCCTGAGAGTCTCGCGGCCCCTTGAAGTGGACCGGCTGGCCGCGATAGCTGACAGCGCCGCTGTCGGCCTGATAGATGCCGGTCAGCACCTTCATCAAGGTGGATTTGCCGGCGCCGTTTTCACCGAGCAGGGCCATTACCTGGCCCGGGTAGACTCGCAGGCCGGCCTCATCGAGGGCGCGCACCCCGGGGAAGGTCTTGACGATCCCGGTGAGCTCCAGAATGGGCGAGGGGAGGGCCTTGGCGTTCCCGGTGAGGTCGGGGGAAGGCGAGGAGAGGGTGCTCATGGCAGTTTCCTTAGGATGGCCTTAAAACGCCACGCCGGCGCAGAGGATGAGGTTGGCGTAGGGCGTCACCTCGCCGGTGCGCACTATGGCCTTGCTCTGCCGGGTACGGCTCTTGAACGTTTCGTGCAGGCAATATTCGACGGCGATGGGCTTGCCCTGATCGAGCGCGTGCGACGCAATCTGATCGAGCAGTGCCTGGTGAGCGAGCGGACTGATCAGCTTGAGCTCGCTCGCCATGATCACCTTCTCCACCACCAGATCGGTAAAGAGTGCGGTCAGCACTGCCTCAAGGCTGGGGGTGCCCGCCATCAGCGCCAGATCGATGCGCTCCGGGCCCGCCGGGATCGGCAGACCGGCATCGCAAACGGTGATCTCGTCGGTGTGACCCATCTGTGCCACCAGGGCACTCAGGGGGGCATTGAGCAGCTTGCCTCGTTTCATACAGCACCTCGGCGGGTGGACCCCGCATCTCTGTTATCCTGCCAGGCAACCGGTTACGCAACCGGTTGCGTCTTGAGGCGAAAGATAGGCGCTAACCGTTAACGGGTCTAGCGACAGATGATGAAAGTGTGAAAACGATCTCAATGCGGGTGGGACAGTGGGGCAAAGCGGGTGCCAGAAGAGCACTGGCACCCGATCATGCGAAAAATTCAGAGGGAGAGGGCCTGCTGCACGGCGGGGCGGGCCAGCATCCGGCGACTGTGCGCCGCCACCTTGGGGAATTCGTCGATAGCGACGCCGTCGTTCGCAAGCCAGCTGGCGACCACGAACAGATAGATGTCGGCCAGGCTGAACTGCTCACCCAGCACCCAGGGGCCGGCAAGGTAGTGGTGCTCTATCTCGGCAAAGCCGTCACGCATGTTTTGCGGCATCTTGGCCTGCATGGCGGCGATGGCCTGTTCGTCGTCGGCCCAGCGACTGGCGCGCCGGCCGTGGGCATGAGAGACGTGCACAGTGGAGGCGAGGAAGCTGTTGACCTCCTGCATGCGGGCCAGCAGGAAGGGATCCTCAAGCGGGGCGAGCCGTGCTGCCGGGAAGCGCTGAGCCACATAGAGCAGCAGGGCCGGGGTTTCGGTCAGCACGCCGCGCTCGGTGACCAGCGCCGGCACTCGCCCCTTGGGGTTGATGGCGAGATAGGCGGGGGAGCGCTGCTCACCGGCGGCGAAGTCGAGCAACTTCAGCTGGTGCGGGGCGTCGGCCTCCACCAGGGCGATGCGGACCGCCATGGCGCAGGTGCCGGGGGCGAGATAGAGCGTCAGGTCAGACATGGCAGATCTCCTTGTGTACGGGTTATGCAGCGAGTCAGGTTTCGCCCGGCGGGTAACCGGGCGAGCCTTCGGCATCCTACCCCCATGTGCCGCCCGGGCCAAGGGAGGCTTGTTCGAGTCGCTGCTGTGGTCGCGTCAGGGCCTCATAGTTGTATGGAAAAACTGAACACCCCTCAGTGAAATCAATGGCTTTCTGAACAGAAGATAACAGGAAAAACGGCTACGCATGCCCGGTCAAATCGCTATAATGTGCCACCTTGGATCAGTCGCTTTCGATGTTGGATAGTCAATTGAGTAATAAAATGCGGATCGGTGGAACCCTCGAACAGTCCCTCAGCCAGGGATACCGTCTGGACCTGCAAGAGGTGTTGAAAGAGGGCTGGCAACAGACCCGCCGCACCGGTTTCGGCCTGGCGCTGGCCATCGGTGGGGTCATGGCGATCTGGATCCTGCTGAGCAACCAGCTGTTGGCGCCCTATGTCAGCCAGGAGGGTGACATGGACATGGCGCTGGTGATCAGCCTGCTCATCACCGTTATCATGTCCCCCATGACCTCCTCCCTCGACATGCTGGGATTGCAGCAATCGGTGGGGGTTCGGGCCCGTCCAAATCAGGTGTTCGACTTCTTCCGCCACTTCCTGCGCCTGGGCAGCCTGAGTCTGCTGGGCAGCCTCATCACCAGTCTGTTTGGCCCGCTGTTCGAGCTGGTGGGGCTGCCGGTGGTGCTGGCCTTCATTCCCTCCGCGCTGGTGGGCATGGGGCTGGTGTTCACCGTGCCGCTGGTGCTGGAGCGCGGCCTGTCGCCCGCCCAGGCCATTCTGGTCTCCCTCAAGCTGTTTGCCCGCGGCTGGCCCAGCATAGTGCTGCTGCATGGCGTCATGATGGCGCTGTTCTTCCTGGCCTTGATCCCCATGGGGTTGGGACTTATCTGGCTGGCCCCCCTCTATTTCAACTGCAAGGGGATCCTCTATCGGGACTTGTGCGGGATCGCCGTCGAGGTGACCGAGGTGGGTGATAACAACCCCGAGGCCGGCCCCGATCATTTCAATGCATGAACCATGCGTGACGCAAAAGGATGGCACATGAAGCGGTTTCGATACGGCGCGGCGGCAAGCTTGCTGATGCTGCCGGCCCTGGTGCTGGCGCAGCCCTCCCTTGAGCTGCAATACGGCACCTTCTACAGCCAGATGAAGACCTTTGCCAAGGGCGAGTTTGGTCAGGCCCGGCTGGGGTTTTATCTGACCGATCCACAAAACGGTCAGCGCTGTACCCTGACCTCGGCGCGGGTGACGACAGCGGAGCGGGAGGTGGCCGCCGAGGTCACCATGGACAGCGAGCTGCGCCTGCCCTATGACGACGATCTCAACCTCGACAAGGCCAGTGTGCTGGTCGAATTGGGGGAGCCCCACGAGCGCTGCGATCTGTCGGTGCAGGTGATGGCGGATGTGCCCAAGGGGGCGCTTGAGGTGAGCGCATTGCAGGCGGGCCAGCAGGACATGCAGAGGCTGTTGGACAAGTTGGCGGGCATGATCGGCAAATACTTCCTGCCCAGCATGGAAGGGGTGCGGATAAGCCTGGCGCAGCCGAGCGGCACCGCCTATCTCATCGACGGCGCCCGCCAGCAGGCCTTGCCCTGGCAAGGGGGCCAACTGCTGCTCGGCAACGAGCAGCTCACCGAGTTTGCTGCGGGTTCATTGCAAGTGCAGGGGGAGATCCTGCGCCTCACGCCCTGGCTGCACAAGGAGTGAGGGCGTCAGACCGATGAATGAAAAAGGAGCGCCGGGCGCTCCTTTTTCATGGTTGCATGATGGGGCTAACGCGGGTTTACCGCACCTCGATCACATCCAGCACGTCCATCTCGTCGATGTTGAGCAGGGGCGCGGTCGGCAGCTCGGGCGGATCGAAGGCCTTGTCACCGCCATCTATGATGCCGGAGTCGCGATTGATGCTCTTGAAGTCAAACAGCTTGTGATCGAGCAGGTGGCTCGGGATCACGTCCTGAATGGCGGTGAACATGGTCTCGATGCGGCCGGGGAAGCGGCGATCCCAATCCTGCATCATCTGCTTGATGGCCTGGCGCTGCAGGTTCTCCTGGGAGCCGCACAGGTTGCAGGGGATGATGGGGAAGGCCTTGACCTCGGCGTAACGCACTAGGTCCTTCTCCTTGCAGTAGGCCAGCGGGCGGATCACCACGTTCTTGCCATCGTCACTCACCAGCTTGGGGGGCATGGACTTGAGCTTGCCGCCGTAGAACATGTTGAGGAACAGGGTCTCAAGAATGTCGTCGCGGTGGTGACCCAGGGCAATCTTGGTGCAACCCAGCTCCAGGGCGCTGCGGTAGAGAATACCGCGACGCAGGCGGGAGCAGAGGGCACAGGTGGTCTTGCCTTCCGGTACCTTGTCCTTGACGATGGAGTAGGTGTCCTCCTCGACGATCTTGAAGTCGATGCCGAGGGTGGCCAGGTACTCTGGCAGCACGTGCTCGGGGAAGCCGGGTTGTTTCTGATCCAAGTTGACGGCCACCAGATCGAAATGGATGGGGGCGCTCGCCTTGAGGCTCATCAGGATGTCGAGCATGGCGAAGCTGTCTTTGCCGCCAGACAGGCACACCATGATCTTGTCACCCTCTTCAATCATGTTGAAGTCGGCGATGGCCTGACCCACGTTGCGCCGCAGGCGTTTCTGCAGCTTGTTGAAACTGTATTTCTCTTTGGCGTTAAGCTCTTCGTGCATGGCCTCAAACCCGGGACAAAAATAAGCGGCTTATTATAGCCATGTCCCGGGGGAGGGCAAGAAACGCTTATGCCGGATGGCGCCTGTCATCCACCGGGCAGCTGTAATCGTCCGGTTTGAGGATCAGGATGTCGCAGTTGAGCCGATCCACCACATGCTCCGCGGTATTGCCGAGCAGGGCGGCGGAGAGGCCGGTGCGACCGACGCAGCCCATGATCATCAGAGTGGCCTTGAGATCGTCCGCCATGTCGGGCAGCACCTCTTCCGGCAACCCTTCGGCGACCCGGGTCCACATATGGCCGATACCGAACTGATCGGCATGCTCGCGCAGCAGATCCTCGTGGTGTTTGCGGATGGCGTCGTTGTAGGCGTTGGGGTCGAACTCGGGCAACTCGATGGCCACATTGACCGGGGTACCCGGGTAGGTGTTGACCAGATAGAGGTTGGAGCCGAGCAAGTCGGCGATGGCTATACCCTCGCGGGTGATGCGCTCGTTGAGCACCTTCTGCTCCAGATCGTCGCTCGAGCAGTTGATGGCGGCGATGGTGTTGCCACCGCGCTGCCAGTGACCCTCCTTGACCAGCAGGACGGGGCAGGGGCACTTGCGCAGCAGGTGCCAGTCGGTCGGGGTGAAAATGAAGGTCTGCAGGAAGGAGTGTTTGTGGGTCGCCTTGACCACCAGATCATGGCGCTGGGTCAGCACCTCCTGGATCACGCACTCGAAGGGACGATTGTGCCAGAGCACCTTGATCTCGCACTCCAGCCCCCTGGCGCGATAGGGCCGCAAGATCTCGTCGAGCCATTCCCGGCGCTGGGAGATGACGCCGTGACGCATCTCTTCGCGCTCATCCACCGACAGCATGGCGGTCATCTCGTACGAGAAGTCGTAGATGGTCAGCAGCAGGGTCAGCTGGGCGCCCTCGTCCAGCTCGGCGACCTTGACCGCGCGTTCGAGCGCGATCTGGCGCTCCTCTTCCGGGTTGATCACCACCAGAATGTTTCGGTACTTGACCATGTTCTCCTCCTTGGCAAAAAGCCAATGATGGCAGTTCTTTAGCTTTTACAGCTTAGTCCAAGGGGGGGCACGAGAAGGTGTGCCGGATCAAATTTCGGGTCAAACCGATCCGGCTGGGGATAAATTGTGCGGGGCAGCAGATCAGCCGCAGGAGGGGCGGGTTGCACCGGCCATGACGCCGAGGGCCACGTGATCCAGCACTGTGATGTACTTGCCCTTGACGCTGATGAGGCCGGACTTCTGGAAGCGACCGAGCAGACGACTGATGGTCTCGACGGTGAGGCCGAGGTAGTTGCCGATGTCACCGCGGGTCATGGAGAGACGGAACTCCTTGGCGGAGAAGCCGCGCTCGGAGAAGCGCACCGACAGATTGTGCAGGAAGGCCGCGAGACGCTCTTCGGCATTCTTCTTGGAGAGCAGCAGGATCATCTCCTGATCCCCCATGATCTCGCTGCTCATCAACCGCATGATCTGTTGACGGAGCTTGGGCATCTTGCCGGAGAGATCGTCGAGCACATCGAACGGAATTTCACACACCATGGCAGTTTCCAGCGCCTGGGCGAAGGAGGGGTGTGCCTGTTTGTGGATGGCGTCGAAGCCGACCAGATCGCCAGCGAGATGGAAGGCGGTGATCTGCTCGTCACCCTGTTCGGTGATGGTGTATGACTTGATGGTCCCGGAGCGAATGGCATAGAGCGACTTCAGCTCATCGCCGGCCTTGAACAGTTCCTCACCCTTCTGGATCGGCTTCTTGCGCTCGATGATGCTGTCCAGCTGATCGAGCTCGCTGTCGTTCAGCGTGAAGGGAATGCAGAGCTGGCTGATGCTGCAATCCTGGCAATGAATTGCACAGCCACCGCTCTGAATACGTCTGCCAGGTTTCTTGTCCGGGATCATAGGCTCATATGAATAATTGATTTATATCAAACAAGTTTACCATTAACTCATCCGTTTTGGATAGGGTTTCAAAAGGATGCAATGCTGATCCAGAGGGTATGCAGTCCATACAGGATGAGCAGCAGAGCCCCTCCGACGCGCAGGCTGCGCAGGGTCAGCCAGTAACGCAACCTGTCCGCCAGACCGCCCAATGCAAACAGGGTCGGCAGGGTGCCGATGCCGAAGCAGAACATGAGCAAGGCCCCGCCGCTGGCGGAGCCGGCCGCCGCACTCCAGGTCAGCATGGAGTAGACCAGACCGCAGGGCAGCCAGCCCCACACCATGCCAAAGGGGAGGGCCTGCAGGGCCGAGTGGAAGGGGATGAATCTACCTGCCAGCGGCTTGATATAGGGCCAAAATTTCGCACCAACACGCTCCAGTAGCAGAACGCCCTGCCACCAGCCCGCCAGATAGAGGCCAAGGGCGATCATCAGCAGGGCCGCCACCAGCCTCAGGCCGGCGATGGCGTGTTTGCCGGCCCCCAGCTCGCCGGCGGTGGCCAGCAAGCCTCCCACCAGGGCGCCCGCGATCACGTAGCTCAGGATCCGGCCAAGGTTGTAGTTGAGCAGGTAACTCAACCTGCCCCAGAAGTGCTGTTTCTCGGGAGGAATGGCCATGGAGAGGGCGGCGGAGACCCCGCCGCACATGGCGATGCAGTGGCCAGAGCCTGCCAGCCCTACCAGCAGGGCGCCCATCAGATCAAGACTGCTGGTCATCGCGCTGCTTGTCCTGCGGCTTGGTCATGCGCTCTTCCTCGTCGAACAGTATGTTGGAGCCCTGGCGGTCGAGATCCTCGAATTGTTCGGAGCGAATGGCCCAGAAGAAGACGACCCCGGCGATGATGACGAACAGGATGGCGATGGGGATGAGGACGAAGATGATGTTCATGGTCTCTACCTTGGCAGTGGTGCCTTTGGCGGCGAAGCCCCATGGTAACCCTGTTCGGGCCCGGGGCCAGCCGCCATCGGCCAGAAATGTGGCCTGCGACGCAGGCAGGCCATGAATGTAGCGATGGGAGTCAGCGGTTCAGGCGCATGGAGTTGGTGACCACGATGAGGGAGCTCAGGGACATGCCCGCCGCCGCCAGATAGGGGGGCAACCAGCCGCTGGCCGCCAGCGGCAGCACCAGCAGGTTATAACCGATGGACCAGGCGAAGTTCTCCTTGATGATCTTGCGGGTGCGCAGCGCCAGGGTACGGGCCGTCAGCAGGCGGGAGAGATCGTCCGCCAGCAAGATGGCATCGGCACTGTTCTTGGCCAGATCCGTGCCCCCCGCCATGGCAAAGGAGGCGTGGGCACCCGCCAGCACGGGGGCGTCGTTGATGCCATCCCCCACCATGATGCTGATGTCCCCCGCGGCCTCCCGCGCCTTGAGGTAGGCGAGCTTGCCATCGGGGGTCATGCCCTTCACCAGCTCATCCACCCCGAGCTCGCGGGCCACCGCATCGGCCTCGGTAGAGCCGTCGCCGGTGAGTATGGTGGTCTTGAGGCCAGCGGCCTGGAAGGCCGCAATGAGCGCCTTGGCATCCGCTCTCACTGTGTCGGCCAGGGTGAAACGGGCCAGCAGCCGGCGGTCGTCGGCCAGGTAGATGGCGAGGCCGCTCTCCTGGTTATCCTGCCCCTTATCGCCTGCCAACCCCAACCAGCGGGCACTGCCGATCCGGTATTGGGTGCCTGCTACCAGACCCTGAATGCCGTATCCAATCACGGGGGTGACCTCGCTGGCCGTCAGCAGGGCATCGGTGGAATCCAGGTGCTTGAAGGCGCGGGCGATGGGGTGCTCGGAATGGCTCTCCAGGGCGCAGGCGATGGCGAGACAGTCTGCCTCACTCAGTTCGGCCAGCAGTTGGGTGCTCACCAGGCTGATATTGCCCGTGGTCAGGGTGCCGGTCTTGTCCATCACCACCCGGTTGGCGCGGGTCAGCACGTCCAGCACATGGCCACGGCGCAGCAAGATGCCGTTGCGAGTGAGGTTGGCGGTGGCCGAGGTGAGCGCGGTCGGGGTCGCGAGCGACAGGGCGCAGGGGCAGGTGGCTACCAGCACCGCCAGGGTGACCCAGAAGGCCCGCTGTGGCTCGTGGAAGTGCCAGAAGGTCCAGACCGCGGCCGCGATGAGGAGCAACACCAGAATGAAGTGGCGGGAGAGCACATCGGCCAGCTGGGCGATGGCGGGCTTGTCATCGAGGGCGCTGTCTTGCAGCCGCATGATCTGGGCGAGGCGCGACTCCTCGATGGCGTGGCTGACCCGGATCTCCAGCGGCGCATCGGTATTGATGGTGCCGGCATAGACGGGATCTCCCCCTTGCTTGAGCAGGGGCAACTGTTCGCCGGTCAGCATGGATTCGTCGAGGCTGGCGGTCCCCGCCACTATGATGCCGTCGGCGGGCAGGGTGGCACCGGCCAGCACCCGCACCCGGTCGCCGACCCGCAGGGTCTTGGCGGCCACCTCCTGCTCGCCGTCTTCGTCGATGCGGGTCGCCATGATGGGCACCAGCCGCGCCAGGTTGGAGCTCGATTCCGATGCCTTGCGCCTGGCCCTGAGCTCGAGCAACCGGCCCAGCAACAGGAAGAAGACAAACATGGTGATGGAGTCGTAATAGACCTCACCTGTGTTGAACACCGTGGCCCAGATGGAGGCGGCGAAGGCACCGATCAGCGCCAGCGACACCGACACGTCCATGGAGAGGTGGCCCTGTTTCAGGCTGCGCCAGGCCCCTACGTAAAACGGCTGGGCGGAGTAGATCATGATGGGGGTCGAGAGCAGCAGGCTTATCCACTTGAAGTAGATCATGAACTCCTCTTCGACGCTGATGAAGAGATCCATGTAGAGCGCCACGGCGCACATCATCACCTGCATGGAGCCCAGACCCGCCAACGCCATGCGGAACATGTAGCTGCGCACCTCGCGGGCGTAGAGTGCCTCCTGGCTGTGGGTCTGAAACGGATAGGCGCGATAGCCAATCTTGGCGAAGCCCTTGAGGATGTCGCTCAACGAGAGGGTGGCCGGATCCCACTTGATGCGGGCCCTGTGGGTGGTGGTGTTGACGTTGACATAGTGCAGGCCGGGCAGTTTGGTCAGGTGGCGCTCGATAAGCCAGGCGCAGGCGGCGCAGGTGAGACCTTCCACACTGAGCTGTATTTCGCGAAGTGTTTGACTGCCAGAACCGGTTTCTACCACGAAATCCTGCTGCACCTCGGCCAAATCGTAGTGGGTGAGGGCGGCCAGCTCGCTGGGTACCAGCTCCCCCTTGATGCCAGGGGCGGTGCGATGTTCGTAATAGCTGGCGAGGCCGCATTCGAGAATGGTCTGGGCCACGGCCCGGCAGCCGGGGCAGCACATGGGTTGTACTATGCCCTTGATCTCGAGGGCATAGTCGGCACTGCCATCGGGCACCGACTCACCACAGTGAAAACAGCCGGTCATGGTATTGATGCCTCCTTGAGATGGCGATCCGAAGCGGAGCAAGGGGTTGTCGTGCGTGGGATGGATTAACCGCGGTGAACACTGCCGTCCATGGGGGGCTTATCGCCCCTTGGGATCCAGCTCGATGGGGGCCTTGGTTGGCAACTGGGCTGTCTCTTGCAGGCGCCAGTCGTGGTCGAAGGCATCGACCCTAATGTGCCACTTGCCGGTGAGGGGCTTGTCCAGCATGAGGCGATAGACGCCATTGCCGTCGGCCGTCATCAGGTGCTCGCTGTCATGGCCTGCCAGGGTCGGGTGGAACAGGGAGAGGCGCAGCGCCTGACCGGGGGGGATCTCGCCGGCCAGCGGCTTGAGGGTGAGTTCGCGGTCGCTGACCTCGAGGGCGATGCGGATGCCCAAAGCCTCGGCGCGATCGAACTTGCTGAGATCCTGATTGATCTCCTTGCCCTGTTTGTAATAGTCCTCGGCCACCAGATTGACACCGTCCTTGCTGGCGATGATGGCGGTGGCGATGCTCGCGACCACGGCGGCGCAGGGGAGGGCGATGATGAACCAGGGCCAGAATTGGCGATACCAGGGTTGGGTCATAGTGCTACCGAAACCTATGATTAACAAAATGGAGGGGTTTTAGCCAAGACAAGATAACAAAAAGCCTCGAAGAGTCGAGGCTTTTTGCTGCGTAATCACGTGCTTATCACATGTTACTGCTTACTTTGCTCTGTATTGTGGGACAAGCTGTAGACGTAG
The DNA here is from genome assembly GCF_022549315.1 of Aeromonas sp. MR16. Taxonomy (NCBI): domain Bacteria; kingdom Pseudomonadati; phylum Pseudomonadota; class Gammaproteobacteria; order Aeromonadales; family Aeromonadaceae; genus Aeromonas; species Aeromonas sp. MR16. The sequence continues at coordinate 48,484 of NZ_JAKZFK010000021.1, forward strand.
GATGCCAGCAGTTGGACCTTGTCTTCCCCCAGAATATCCTTCCAGGCGGGCATGACCCCATGACGGCCGTGGGTGATAGTCTGTTCGACCACCTGACGGGAGCCGCCGTACAACCAGGTGTTGTTGGTGAGATCCGGGGCGCCGAAGGCGGTGCCGCCCTTGGCATCCGGGCCATGACAGGCGGCGCACATGGCGAAACGGGCTTCCCCCTTCTTGGCTTCCACCAGATCGACCTTGCGACCGGACAGGCTCAGCACATAGGAGGCCACCTCCTTCACCCCGTCCTGACCCAGGATCTCGCCCCAGGCCGCCATGACCCCTTGCCGACCGCCCATGATGGTGGTCTTGATCTGGTCTGGCTGACCGCCCCATTGCCATTCGCTGTCGGTCAGGTTCGGGAAGCCGCGCCCGCCACGAGCATCGGAGCCATGGCACTGGGAGCAGTTCTGCAGGAACAGACGCTGACCCACCTTGCGGGCCTCCGGATCGGCGGCGATCTCCTCGATGGCGCGATAGGTCTTGCCATCGGCCTGATAGGCCAGCTCGCGGAACTTGGCGCCGTAGACGGCATCGGCCTTGGCGAGCTCGCGATCATACTCGACCGCGCGCCCCTCGGCCTTGGCGGAGGCAACCGCTGCCTTGGACTCTTCCAGGGAGCGAATGTCCTGGTTGGAGCTCTGCCAGCCCAGCAGTCCCTTGAAGTTGCCAAGACCCGGGAAGGCCAGCAGGTAGATGAGCCCGGTCACGATGAAGAAGAGGAACATGTAGGACCACCACTTCGGCAAGGGGTTGTTGATCTCCTCGATGCCGTCGAAGGTGTGCCCCATGGGTTGACCTTCTTCGGTGCCCATCTTGTCCTTCATGCACCACATCAGCAGCAAGAAGCAGCCGATGATGGTGCCCAGACTTATGACGGTCACAAAAATGCTAAACAAAGTGCTCATTATTGCTTCGCTCCTGCGTTCTTGTTATCAGCACTGGGTTGCTCGTCGTCGGCAAAAACCAGGTTGGCAGCCTCGTCGAAAGAGGCCTTGCGGCGCTTGCTGTAAGCCCAGACGATGATGGCGATCATGATGATCATCAACAGCAGGGTATACAGGCCGCGAAATGTGCCGTAATCCATATCCCGACTCCTTATTTCAGGGCATGACCCAGTGATTGCAGATAGGCCACCAGGGCATCCAGCTCGGTCTTGCCCTTGACGGCTTCGCTCGCACCTGCGACGTCGGCATCGGTATAAGGCACGCCGAAGTTATCGCGGAACAGCGCCAGCTTCTTGCCGGTCAGCTCGCCGGTCAGGACGTTGCGATCAAGCCAGGGGTAGCCCGGCATGTTGGACTCGGGGACCACGTCGCGCGGGTTGATCAGGTGAGCGCGGTGCCAGTCGTCGGAGTAACGACCGCCGACCCGGGCCAAGTCCGGACCGGTACGCTTGGAGCCCCACAGGAAGGGGTGCTCCCACACGCTTTCGCCGGCGACCGAGTAGTGGCCGTAGCGCTCGGTCTCGGCGCGGAACGGACGGATCATCTGGCTGTGGCAGTTGGTGCAGCCTTCGCGGATGAAGATATCGCGGCCTTCCATCTGCAGCGCGGTGTAGGGGGTGAGGCCCTCCACCGGCTCAGTGGTCTGCTTCTGGAAGAACAGCGGGGTGATCTCGACCAGGCCCCCCAGGCTGATGGCAAAGATGATGCCGACCACCAGCATGGGGACGCTTTTTTCGAAGATCTCGTGACGGTTATTGTTGCTCATGCTTGGACCTCTTCAATCATGCGGGCTGGGCGACGGGTTCCAGGGAACCCTTGGGCGCAGTGATGGTGCGATAGGCGTTGTAGGCCATCAGCAACATACCGGTGACGAAGAAACAGCCACCCAGGAAGCGCACGAAGTAGAAGGGATAAGAGGCCTGCAGCGCTTCCACGAAGCTGTAGGTCAGGGTGCCGTCGTCGTTGACCGCGCGCCACATCAGACCCTGCATCACACCGGAAATCCACATGGAGACGATGTAGAGCACTGTGCCCACGGTCGCCAGCCAGAAGTGAATGTTGATGAGACGGATGCTGTACATGCGGCCCTGCTCGAACAGGTTCGGGATCAGGTGGTACACGGCGCCAATGGATACCATGGCAACCCAGCCCAGGGCACCGGAGTGAACGTGACCTACGGTCCAGTCGGTGTAGTGGGAGAGGGCGTTGACCGTCTTGATCGCCATCATGGGGCCTTCGAAGGTGGACATGCCGTAGAACGACAGGGACACGATCAGGAAGCGCAGGATGGGGTCATAGCGCAGTTTGTGCCAGGCGCCGGACAGGGTCATGATGCCGTTGATCATGCCGCCCCAGGAGGGAACGAACAGGATGAGGGACATCACCATCCCCAGGGACTGGGCCCAGTCTGGCAGCGCGGTGTAGTGCAGGTGGTGCGGACCGGCCCAGATGTAGAGGGAGATCAGCGCCCAGAAGTGGACGATGGAGAGGCGGTAGGAGTAAACCGGACGTCCCGCTTGCTTGGGCACGAAGTAGTACATCATGCCAAGGAAGCCGGCGGTCAACAGGAAGCCTACCGCGTTGTGACCATACCACCACTGCACCATGGCATCCATGGCACCGGAATACATGGAGTAGGACTTCATGCCGGAGAGCGGCACCTCCATGTTATTGACGATGTGCAGCACGGCGACCGTGATGATGAAGGCGCCAAAGAACCAGTTCGCCACATAGATGTGGGAGGTGGTGCGCTTGACCAGGGTACCGAAGAAGACCACGGCGTAAGCGACCCAAACCACTGTGATGGCGATGTCGATGGGCCACTCCAGCTCGGCGTACTCCTTGGCGGAGGTGAATCCCATCGGCAGCGAGATGGCGGCAGACAGGATGATGGCTTGCCAGCCCCAGAACACGAAGGAGGCGAGTTTGCCGCCGAACAGTCGGGTCTGGCAGGTGCGTTGCACCACGTAGAAGGAAGTAGCCATCAGGGCGCTGCAACCAAATGCGAAAATGACCGCGTTGGTGTGCAGGGGACGCAGGCGGCTGTAAGTCAGCCAGGGGGTGTCGAAGTTGAGGGCAGGCCAGATCAACTGGGCTGCGATCAGTACGCCTACCGACATGCCGACAATTCCCCAGACGATCGTCATAACGGTGAACTGGCGCACAACGGTGTAGTTGTACTCAGGGTGGTTTGTTGTATGGCTCATCGTTGTTTTCCGCTTCCGATGCTGTTGTTTGTTTTTTGTCCGGTGACCTGGACCATTTTCACCCCATATTTGCGAAATTCTCTCGTTAACATCTGTTAATAAAAGGAAAAGCAAAAGGTGGTTAAATGAAAATTCATTGGGAATGATACTGAACTGACCGGTAAAATAACAGTACAAACAGTGATATATTTGGCTCCGGCGGGTCCCGCGCTTGTCAGTTTTTACCTTGCGCGAGATCACGAAAATGGCATTTTTTAAGTATCTTACAGGGCTGTTTTTTCATGAAAGAGAGACTCACTTCACGCAAAATCGGACACTTGGCGATAGTTTTGGCAATTTTGCTCTCCCTGGTGGCCTATCGGACCTGGTTTTCGGGCCCGCAAACGACGGTCGCCGCGGGAACAAATGATCAGATTTGTGATCTGTCCCACAGCCCGTGCCCCCTGCTGGTCGGCGACAAGCCGCTGATGGCCGGTGTCGAGACACTGCCGGTCAAGGCTGAACATGACTTTGTTTTGCGTCTTCAGGGGGGGGGGGCGGCCATCACCCCGATCAACGCCTGGCTGGAGGGCAAGGAGATGTTCATGGGCCGGATCCCGGTGCAATTTGAGGCCAGCGACGGCGGTTGGCAGGGAAAGGCTCAGGTCGGTTCCTGCACCTCGGCGACCATGACCTGGCTGCTCAACATCGAGTGGAGCAATGGCCAGCGCCAGCAGTTGGCGCTCTCCGTCTCCCGTTAAATCTGCGTATTATTTGGAGCCAAGCGGGGGGAGTAAGTGAAATTTGATTTGAATTTTTCAGGCAGGACGGTACCTTGCAGTGATTATCAAGGAGTGAAGTTCATTTAATCATGATTGAAAAACAAGCATTTTATCACACCCTCAACCAGCAGGCCCAGGCGCTGCTGGAAGGGGAGCCGGATCTTATCGCCACCCTGGCGAACCTCTCTGCCTTGCTCAATCAGGAGCTGACCGACATCAACTGGGTCGGCTTTTACCTGCTGCAAGGGGACACCCTGGTGCTGGGCCCCTTCCAGGGCAAGCCGGCCTGCGTGCGCATTCCGGTGGGCCGGGGCGTCTGCGGCACCGCGGTGGCCGAGGGCAAGACCCAACTGGTGGACGATGTGCATCAGTTCGTGGGCCACATCGCCTGTGACGGTGCCAGCAACTCGGAAATCGTGATCCCGCTGCGCCGGGGTGGCGAGATCATTGGGGTGCTGGATATTGATAGTCCGATTTTTAACCGTTTCGACGCCGAAGACCGCGTTGGTCTGGAAGAAACGGTGCAAATTTTGGAAAGCATGCTCTAAGTCATTGCTAGATGGTTCGCAAAAGGCCCCAAGCTCTCTATAATAGGGCCTTTGTTGTGTTCGGGGTTGCCCCGTACGTCTATATGAAAGCCAAGGTTATACATGGAAAACACTGAAAAGCTGAAGAACAGTAAAGAGATCGTTGCCTACCTGGTCGAGAAATTCCCGGCCTGCTTCATCGCTGAAGGAGAGGCCAAGCCACTCAAGATTGGCATCTTCCAGGATCTGGCCGCGCGTCTTGCTGACGACGAGAGAGTCTCCAAGACCATGCTGCGCTCTGCTCTGCGTCAATACACCTCCAGCTGGCGTTACCTGCATGGCCTCAAGGCTGGCCAGGCCCGTGTCGACCTGGACGGCAATCCGGGTGAAGTGCTGACCGAAGAGCACATCGAACATGCCAAGCAGGCGCTCAAAGAGAGCAAAGAACGTGTCTTTGCCAGCCGCCGCACCAATACCAAGGAAAAGGAAGACAAGCCAAAGCAGCCGCGCCGTCCCGCGCCGCGCAAGGCTGATGCCGCCCGCTCCGACAAACCGAAAGCCGCTCCCAAGGCTGCCCCCGTTGCCGAAGCCCCGCTGGTGAAAGTCGATGCCGCTACGCTGAAAGTGGATCAGGGTGTGCGCGTGGTGCTCGGCAAGTCTCCTGTGCCTGCGACCATCAAGGAAGTGACCAAGGATGACGTACAGGTTCAATTGCAGACCGGCATGATGTTGCGGGTCAAGTTCGAGCATCTGGTTCTCTAAGGAGACAAATGTTGAAGCATGGCGTAATTCGTTTTTCCCTCGTTGCCTGTAGCCTGGCGCTTGCCGGGCTTGCACAGGCCATCGAGCCGGTGCTCAAGGAAAGTGATTTGCCTGTGTTGGCTCAAGAGAGCCAACATGCTACGGCCAGCAAGCGAATTGCCAATCTGTTTACCCGCTCTCATTACAAACAGTTCAAGCTGGATGATGCCTTTTCTTCCGTGATCTTCGACAAGTATCTGGAAAACCTGGACTTCAGCCGTAACCTGTTTTTGGCCTCTGACATCAGCCGTTTTGAAAAATACCGTACCGGTTTTGACACCGACCTCGAAAGAGGGCGGCTGGCGCCGGCCTACGAGATGTTCAACCTGAGTCAGCAGCGGCGTTACGAGCGGTTCGAATACGCCCTTAAACTGCTCGACACTCCCTTCGATTTCACCCAGAAAGATAACTACATCTTCGATCGGGAAGGGGCTGCCTGGCCCAAGGACGAGGGCGAGCTCAACGAGCTGTGGCGCCAGCGGGTCAAATTCGACGCCCTGAGCCTCAAGCTCAGCGGCAAGGAGTGGCCCGAGATCAAGGAGCTGCTTGGCAAGCGTTACAACAACGCCATCAAGCGGATGTCCCAGACCGAAAGCGAGGACGTGTTCCAGCTCTTCATGAACTCCTTCGCCCGTGCCATCGAACCGCACACCAGCTATCTGTCGCCGCGCAGTGCCGATCGCTTCAACACCGAGATGAACCTCTCGCTGGAAGGGATTGGTGCCGTGTTGCAGGCGGAGGATGACTTCACCGTCATTCGATCCCTGGTGCCCGGTGGCCCGGCCGCCAAGTCCAATCACCTCAAACCCGATGACAAGATCACCGGGGTCGGGCAGGACGACGGCAAGATTGTCGATGTGATCGGCTGGCGTCTGGATGACGTGGTCGAACTCATCAAGGGTCCCAAAGGCAGCAAGGTGAAGCTGGAGATCCAGCGCGGCAAGGGTGCCAGCGCCAAGACCGAGCTGATCGAGCTGACCCGTGACAAGGTACGTCTGGAAGACAGGGCCGCCAAGTCCAAGGTGATCAATGCGGAAGGCAAGAAGATAGGGGTACTCGAGATCCCGAGCTTCTACGTCAATCTGCACGACGATGCCATCAAGGAGCTCTCCAGCCTCAACAAGCAGAAGATCGATGGCCTCATCGTCGATCTGCGCGGCAACGGCGGCGGCGCCCTGACCGAAGCCTCGGCCCTGAGCGGTTTGTTCTTCGCCAGCGGTCCCGTGGTTCAAATTCGTGATCACATGGGCCGGATCACGGTCAATGGCGACGATGACGGCAACGTCTACTACGGCGGCCCCATGTCGGTGATGATCGACAGATACAGTGCCTCGGCCTCAGAGATCTTCGCCGCCGCCATGCAAGACTACGGCCGCGCCCTGATCCTTGGCGAGAACTCGTTCGGCAAGGGCACGGTGCAGCAGCATCGCAGCCTCGCCAAGGTGTACGACTTCTACGAGCAGCCGCTGGGTAGCGTGCAGTACACCATCGCCAAGTTCTACCGGATCAACGGTGGCAGCACCCAGAACAAGGGCGTGGCACCGGACATCGGTTTCCCCACGGCCGCCTCGTCGGAAGAGACAGGGGAGAGTCAGGAGTTCAACGCGCTGCCCTGGGATCAAATCGCCTCGGCCAGCTACGGCAAACTCGGGGACTTCAGCAGCCTGTTGCCCAAGCTGAAAGCCGATCACGAGGCGCGGATCAACAAGGATCCGGAATTTGCCTACGTGATGCAGGACATCAAGGAGTATCAGGCGGACAAGGACAAGAAGTCCGTCTCCCTGAACGAAGCCGAGCGGCTGGCCGAACAGGCCAAGCAGGACGAGAAGGCGCTGGCGCGAGCCAACGAGCGACTGACTCGTCTTGGCAAACCGACGGTGAAGAGCCTGGATGCCTTACCGACCGATTTTGAGGCACCGGACGAGTATCAGATCGAAGCTGCCAACATCACGGCGGATCTCGCCAGTCTGAGCAAGAAAAGCTGACATATCACAGATATCTGTGTTGAAAAGGGCGACTTGGGTCGCCCTTTCTTTTTGTCTGCGCCGGGCACTGAATGCAAACTATTTGACCCTGCCGGAGCGTTGTGACAGCCTCTGACACGTCTATAACAACGCGTGGAAGCAGATAATAATGACCGATCACTCCCAGGCCATGACGGCCAAATATCGCCAGGATTACCGGGCGCCGCTCTACTGGATCGACAGCATCGATCTCGACTTCCAGCTGCAGGAGCCGCTGACCCAGGTCACCGCCATCTCCCGCCTGCGTCGCAACGGCGAGCACAAGGAGCCGCTGGTGCTCGATGGCGAGGGACTCTCCCTGCACAGCATCAGCGTGGATGGGGTGCCCTTCACCCAGTACGAGCAGGGGGAGAGCAGCCTGACCCTGTTCAACCTGCCGGCCGAGTGCGTGCTGACCGTCGTCACCCTGCTGGATCCCGCCGCCAACACGGCGCTCGAGGGGCTCTACAAGTCCGGCGACGCCTACTGCACCCAGTGCGAGGCCGAAGGATTCCGTCGCATCACCTATTACCTGGACAGGCCCGACATCCTGGCCCGTTACAGCACCCGCATCTGCGCCGACAAGGCCAAGTATCCCTTCCTGCTCTCCAATGGCAACAAGGTGGCGAGCGGCGATCTGGACGGCGGCCGCCACTTCGTGCAGTGGCAGGATCCCTTCCCCAAGCCGAGCTATCTTTTTGCTCTGGTGGCCGGTGACTTTGATGTGGAGCGCAGCAGCTACCACACCAAGAGCGGCCGCGAGGTGGCCCTCGAGATCTTCGTGGATAGAGGCAACCTGGATCGCGCCGGCTTCGCCATGGAGAGCCTGATCAACGCCATGCGCTGGGATGAGCAGCGCTTCGGCCTCGAGTACGATCTCGACATCTATATGATCGTCGCGGTGGACTTCTTCAACATGGGTGCCATGGAGAACAAGGGGCTGAACATCTTCAACTCCAAGTTCGTGCTGGCCAACCCCGCCACCGCCACCGACGGCGACTACCACGGCATCGAGCGGGTCATCGCCCACGAATACTTCCACAACTGGACCGGCAACCGCGTCACCTGCCGCGACTGGTTCCAGCTCAGTCTGAAAGAGGGGCTGACCGTGTTCCGGGATCAGGAGTTCTCCTCCGATCTGGGCTCGCGCGGGGTCAACCGCATCAACAACGTGCGCACCGTGCGCGGCCCGCAGTTTGCCGAAGATGCCGGCCCCATGGCGCACCCCATCCGCCCGGATGTGGTGATCGAGATGAACAACTTCTACACCCTGACCGTCTACGAGAAGGGCTCGGAAGTCATTCGCATGCTGCATACCCTGCTGGGTGAAGCCAACTTCCAGGCTGGCATGAAGCTCTACTTCGAGCGCCACGACGGCTCCGCCGCCACCTGCGACGACTTCGTGCAGGCGATGGAGGATGCCTCCGGCGTCGATCTCGGTCGCTTCCGTCGCTGGTACAGCCAGTCCGGCACCCCCGAGCTCACAGTGACGGATGAGTATGACGCCGCCACCGGCACTTACCGTCTGCACGTGCGCCAGCACACCCCGCCGACCCAGGATCAGCCGCAGAAGCTGCCGCTGCACATACCGCTGGACATCGAGCTGTATGACGAGCGCGGCGCCGCCATCCCGCTACAGTATCAGGGCGAGAAGATAGGCCAGGTGCTGAACGTGCTGGAAGAAGAACAGACCTTCGTGTTCGACCATGTTGCCGTGAAGCCAGTGCCCTCCCTGCTGCGGGACTTCAGTGCCCCGGTCAAGCTGCACTATGACTACAGCGACGAGGCGTTGGCCTTCCTGATGCGCCATGCCCGCAATGAGTTCGCCCGTTGGGACGCGGCCCAGATGCTGGTCAACAAGGCGGTGATCGCCGGGGTGGCGAAGGTTGGGCAAGGGCAGGCCGTTCGGGTCTCCGAGTCCCTGCTGGCCGCCTTCGTCGCCATCTTCGACGACGCCGCGCTGGACCCGGCCCTCAAGGCGGAGATCCTGGCGTTGCCGGGGGAGGCGACCCTGACCGAGCTGTTCGACTGCGCCGACATCGACGCCATCCATCAGGTTCGTAACGCCATCCAGGGCGCGCTGGCCGAGGCATTCGGCGCACGGCTGGCGGCGACCTACCAGAGCCTGCGCCTGACCGGTTATCGGGTGATCCACGAGGATGTGGCCAAGCGTGCCCTCAAGGGGGTGGTGCTCGGTTATCTGGCGGCCCTGAGCCCGGCCCAGGCCCAGGCCGATGCCCTGGTGCGCGAGCAATACGCCGCAGCGGACAACATGACCGACACCCTGGCGGCGCTACAGGTGGCCAACGGCTATCTGCTGCCGTGCCGCGCCGAGCTCCTGGCCGACTTCGAGGGCAAATGGGCCCATGACGGCCTGGTGCTGGACAACTGGCTGCGACTGGTGGGCAGCAAACCGGCGAGCGATGTGCTGGTCGAGGTGAAGCAGGCCATGGCGCACCCCACCTTCAGCATTCGCAACCCGAACCGGCTGCGGGCCCTGGTGGGCAGCTTCGCCATGAACAACCAGGTGCAGTTCCACGCCCGGGACGGCAGCGGCTACCGCTTCCTGACCGATCTGTTGATCGCGCTCAACGAGGTCAATCCCCAGGTGGCATCGCGCCTCATCACGCCGCTCATTCAGTTCAAACGGCTGGACGAGCAGCGCAAGGGGCTGATCCGCGCCGAGCTGACCCGACTGGCCAAGCTGGATGGACTGGCGCGCGACCTGTTCGAGAAGGTAAGCAAGGCGCTGGCGCAGTAATAGGCCACGAGCCTTAAACGCGGGCAGGGGAGCCAGGCTCTCCTGCCCGTTTCATTGTGACAACCCCATGGCACGAGGAGACATCCACCATGAGGCAATATACCTTTCGACTGGCCCTGAGCCACGAGGAGATCATGCTGATGTATCGGGGCCAAGCCAGGCGGCTGGTGGTGCGCACCGAGCAGGGGCTGACCCTGGAGCTGGGGTTGGATAAAATTCGACCTTTCGTCGCTTTGAGTGGTGTATACGGCTACTTTTCACTTCAAACTCAGGACGATCATCGATTCATTAGCCTTAAACGCATAAATTAACAAAAACGGCACATTTTTCCGCGTAAATACCCGCTTAAAGTCATTATCTATCCGGTCAATCCGCTTGAAGCCAGTTGGATTTTCTGAATTTTGCCAACTTGGCAAAATTTACCACAACCCAAGCCGTGATCTGCCCCTTGTTTTTAACATCTCGTTAGCACCTTTGCTCGCCTTCCTGGATCCAAGCCATTACACTTCGCAGCAACTCTGTACCGGCGGGCATCCAGGGTGGGTGCCGCCGTGTCGGTGATGTCGTCCGATAAGGAAACTAGCAATGGCATTGAAAGACGCCCCTACCTCAGTTCTGCTCGAAAACGTTCTCAGCCTGATCCACCAAAAGTTGCCCAAGAAGAGTGCTTCTCTGGTCGAGTGCTTCGTTGCCAAGTTCTACGGCAACATGGCCAGCACCGATCTGCACGATCGCAATGACAGCGATCTCTACGGGGCGGCGCTGAGCCTGTGGAATGCGCTCAACCTGCGCACCGGCACGGAGCCCTATATCCGGGTCTACAACCCCGAGCTGACCCGCCACGGATGGCAATCTCCCCACACCATTGTCGAAATCATCCTGCAGGACTCCCCCTTCCTGGTGGACTCCATTCGCATGGCCCTCAAACGCCGGGGCATCACCGCCCACATGATGCTGCATCAACCGCTGCACCTCATTCGTGGCGCTGAAGGCAAGATCAGCGCCATTCTGGATCTCGACAACACCGATGGACAGACCTCGGTGGAGACCGCCTTCCTCATCGAGATCGACCATCTCACCAGTGAAGAAGAGATGGAGGCGCTGACCGCCGAATTGAACTCGGTGGCCGGTGAAGTGGCGCTGGCGGTGGGGGACTGGCAGCCGATGCTGGCCCGTCTCAACGAGATCATCGACGAGCTGCCGAGGCGCAAGAACCCGGTCAGCCAGGCCGAGGTGGACTCCAGCGTCGCCTTCCTCAAATGGGTGGCGGCCAACAACTTCACCCTAATGGGCTATCGCCGTTATGACGTCAAGGCGGTGGAAGGGGATCACGAGATCCTGCCGCTGGCGGAGTCGAGCCTCGGCCTGATGAAGAACTCCATCAAGGACGAGGGCCAGCGCCTGGGCAACATGCCCGCCAGCGCCCGCCACGCGGCCCTGAGCTCTGACTTGCTGATCCTGACCAAATCCAACAGCAAGGCCCGCGTGCACCGCCCGGCCTATGTGGACTACATCGGCATCAAGCGCTTCGACGAGCACGGCAAGGTGGTGGGGGAGGATCGCTTCATCGGTCTCTACGCCTCTTCCATCTACAACACCAGCGCCACCCAGATCCCGCTCATCAGCCACCGCCTCGAGCGCATCATGGCCGCCTCCGGTCACGAGAAGGGCTCCCACGCCTACAAGGCGCTGCTGAACGTGCTGGAAACCTACCCGCGCGATGAGCTGATCCAGGCCCGGGAAGAGGAGCTGCTGGCTACCGGTCTCGGGGTGCTGGAGATGCAGGAGCGCGACATGCTGCGCCTGTTCGTGCGCCGGGATGTCTATGGCCGCTTCTTCTCCTGCATGGTCTATGTCACCAAGGAGCGCTACAACACGGCGCTGCGGGTCAAGACCCAGCAGATCCTGCAGCAATATTTTGGCAGCAGCTTTGATGTGGAATTCAACGTCTACTTCTCCGAAGGCGTGCTGGCACGGACCCACTACATAGTGCGGGTCAACAATAACAACGTGGATGTCGATGTGAACGAAGTACAGAACAACCTCATTGAAGCCGCCCGCAGCTGGGACGACCGACTCGACTCAGTGCTGCTCTCCCACTATGGGGAAGCCCGTGGCAACGCCCTGCGCCGTCGCTTCAGCACCGCCTTCCCCCGCGCCTATAAAGAAGACGTGCTGCCGGGCTCTGCCGTGGCCGACATCATGGCCCTCGATGGTCTCAGCGAAGCCGAGCCGCTCGGCATGTTGTTCTACCGTGCCCAGGAAGAAGAGAACGATCGCCGGGTGCGTCTCAAGCTATTCCACCGCACCGAGCCCATCCATCTCTCCGATGTCCTGCCCATGCTGGAAAACATGGGACTGAGGGTCATCGGCGAGACTCCGTACCAGGTACGGACTCCCACCGGCGAGGTGTTCTGGATCCTCGACTTCTCCATGCTGCTGCGCGGCGAGCAGCCGTTCAGCCTGGCCCAGAGCCAGCAGCGCTTCCAGCAGGCCTTCGCCGCCATCTGGAACAAGACCCTGGAAGATGACGGCTTCAACCGTCTGGTGCTGGGGGCCGGTCTCTGTGGTCGCCAGGTCTCTGTGCTGCGCGCCTACGCGAAATACATGCGCCAGACCGGTGTCTCCTTCAGCCAGTCCTACATCGAGGAGACGCTGACCCGTTATCCCGACATCGCCCAACTGCTGTTCACCCTGTTCGATCTGCGCCTGAACCCGGCCATCAAGCAGGACGCCAAGGCCCAGACCAAGCTGCACGAGCAGCTGGCCGCCAAGCTGGATCAGGTGGCGAACCTGGACGACGATCGCATCATCCGCCGCTACATGGAGATGATCGACGCCACCCTGCGCACCAACTTCTATCAGCTGGACAACGAAGGTCAGATCAAGCCCTACATCTCCTTCAAGCTGGCCCCCTCCAGCATCACCGACATGCCGCTGCCGCTGCCGAAATTCGAGATCTTCGTCTACTCGCCGCGAGTGGAAGGGGTGCATCTGCGCTGGGGCAAGGTGGCCCGTGGCGGGCTGCGCTGGTCCGATCGCAAGGAAGACTTCCGTACCGAGGTGCTGGGTCTGGTCAAGGCGCAGCAGGTCAAGAACACCGTCATAGTGCCGGTCGGGGCCAAGGGTTGCTTCTATTGCAAGCAGATGCCGGTGGGCGCCCCTCGCGCCGTCATTCAGGAGGAGGGCAAGGCCTGTTATCGCCTCTTCATCCGTGGCCTGCTCGACGTGACCGACAACATCATCGCCGGTGAAGTGATCCCGCCAAGGGACGTGGTGCGCCACGACGAGGATGACTACTACCTGGTGGTGGCGGCCGACAAGGGCACGGCGACCTTCTCCGATATCGCCAACGAGTTGAGCCACGAATACGGCCACTGGCTCGGCGATGCGTTCGCCTCTGGCGGCTCGGTCGGCTACGACCACAAGAAGATGGCCATCACGGCGCGCGGCGCCTGGGAGTCGGTCAAGCGCCACTTCCGGGAAGTCGGCATCAACTGCCAGACCACGGACTTCACCTGCGTGGGGATCGGCGACATGGCCGGCGATGTGTTCGGTAACGGCATGCTGCTCTCCAACCACACCCGGCTGGTGGGCGCCTTCAACCATATGCACATCTTCATCGACCCGACGCCGGATGCGGCCAAGAGCGTCGTCGAGCGCCAGCGTCTGTTCGATCTGCCGGGCTCGAGCTGGGATGATTACAACCGCGAGCTGATCTCCGAGGGCGGCGGCATCTTCCTGCGCTCGGCCAAGTCCATCAAGCTGAGTCCGCAGATGCAGATCCTGCTCGGCACCGACAAGGCCAGCATGGCGCCGAACGAGCTGATCAAGGCGCTGCTGTGCCTGAACGTGGATCTGCTCTGGAACGGCGGCATCGGCACCTATGTGAAGAGCGCCCGCGAGAGCGATGCTGACGTCGGCGATCGCAGCAACGACGTGTTGCGGGTCAACGGCCGCGATCTGCGCGCCAGGATCGTGGGGGAGGGTGGCAACCTCGGCTTCACCCAGCTCGGTCGGGTGGAATACGCGAGCCAGGGCGGTCGCATCAACACCGACTTTACCGACAACGTGGGCGGGGTGGATTGCTCCGACAACGAGGTCAACATCAAGATCCTGCTCAATCAGCTGGTGGCCGCGGGGGATATGACCCTCAAGCAGCGCAACCAGATGCTGTACGAGATGACGGACGCGGTGGCGCAAGTCGTCATCACCAACGCCTATCGTCAGTCCCAGTCCATCTCGGTCACCGCCTTCCGTGGCGCCGAGCAGCTCAAAGAGCAGCAACGCTTCATCCAGGGGTTGGAGCGCGAAGGCAAGCTGGACCGCGCCCTGGAGTTCCTGCCCTCCGATGAGGACTTGTCCGAGCGGATGGCCGCAGGGCAGGGTCTGACCCGCCCAGAGTTGGCGGTGCTGGTGGCCTACGGCAAGATGGTGCTCAAGGAGCAGCTCAACTGCCCGGAAGTGACCGACGAGCCCTTCCTCGCCAACATGCTGGTGACCAGCTTCCCGGCCCAGCTGCAGCAGCGCTTCGGTGCCGAGCTTGCCCAGCATCCATTGCGCTCCGAGATCATCGCGACCCGGGTGGCCAACATGCTGGTCAACGACATGGGGCTGAATTTTGCCAGCCGGATGAAGGACGAGACCGGTGCCTCCGTGGCCGAAGTGGCCTGCTGCTTCGCCATGGCCCGGGAGGTATTCGGCCTGAACCAGCTGTGGCGCGACATCGAAGGATGTGACAACCTGGTGGCGGCAGAGACCCAGCTCGAGCTGATGTTCTACAGCCGCCGCATCGTGCGTCGTGCCACCCGCTGGTTCCTACGCGCCCGCAACCGCAGCTGGAGCATCAGCGAAAACATCGCCTTCTTCCGCCCGGCCTTCGAGACCCTGGGGACGCACCTCTACGAGGTGATGGACGAGAGCGAAGTGGCCGAGCATCAGCAGAAGGTCGCCGATCTGGTGGCCAAGCAGGTGCCCGAGCACATCGCCCGTCAGGTGGCGCACATGAGCAGCCTGTTCTCCAGCCTGGACCTGGCGCAGATCGCTGCGGAGCACAAGACCGACATCCTGCGCGCCGCCAACGTCTACTACCGCCTCGGCGCCAAGCTCGACCTGCACTGGTTCCTCGAGCAGATCAACCATCAACCCGTGGGCAACCACTGGCAGGCGATGGCGCGGGCCTCCTTCCGCGAAGATCTGGACTGGCAGCAACGCAGCCTAACTTCCGTGGTACTGGAAGGGTGCAAAGAGCAGGGCGAATGCGCTACCATACTGGCCGACTGGATTTCGGAGCATGAGCAACTCTTGTCCCGTTGGACCCACATGTTGGCCGACTTCAAGACCACCAGTACTCACGAGTTCGCCAAGTTCTCGGTGGCCTTGCGAGAGTTGAACCTGCTCCAGTTGAATTGCCGAACCTCGATATAACGTTTATTGGCATCATCACACCAAAAGCCCCGGCCAGTTGCCGGGGCTTTTTTAAGGAGCAAACATGCTGTACCCCCTCGCAAGGCATTTCCTGTTCAAGCTCAATCCTGAACAGGCACACGATCTCTCCATCAAATATTTGCCCCGCCTTCTCGGTACGCCACTCGATTGTTTCTTCCGCCATTCACTGCCCAAACGCCCCGTCACCTGTATGGGGCTTAATTTTGCCAATCCGGTGGGATTGGCCGCCGGTCTGGATAAAGACGGGGAGTGTATCGATGCATTTGGCGCCATGGGGTTTGGCTTTATCGAAGTCGGCACCGTGACCCCCAAACCCCAGAGTGGAAATGACAAGCCTCGCCTGTTCCGGGTTATTCCGGCGGAGGGGATCATCAACCGCATGGGGTTCAACAACAAGGGTGTCGATCATCTGGTGGCCCGGGTCAGGGAAGCCAAATATCAGGGCGTCATCGGCATCAATATCGGCAAGAACAAGGACACCCCCATCGAGCAGGGCAAGGACGATTACCTGATCTGCATGGACAAGGTTTATGATCATGCCGGTTATATTGCGGTCAATATTTCCTCTCCCAACACCCCGGGCCTGCGTCAATTGCAATACGGCGAGGCGCTGGATGAGTTGCTGGCGGCACTGAAAGTACGGCAACAGGAGCTGGCGGCGAAATATAAAAAATACGTGCCGCTCGCCGTTAAAATTGCCCCTGACTTGAGCCTGGATGAAATTAATCAGGTAGCCGCGTCCTTGATCAAAAACGGGATCGATGGGGTCATCGCCACTAATACCACCCTGGATCGCGAGATGATCTATGACCTGCCCCACGCCGGTGAGGCGGGTGGCCTGAGCGGTCGCCCGCTGCAGTACAAGAGCACCGAGGTGATCCGCCTGCTGGCCAAGGCCCTCGATGGCGCCCTGCCGATTATCGGAGTCGGGGGCATCGACAGTGCCATGGCCGCCCGGGAGAAATTGGCCGCGGGTGCCACACTGGTCCAAATTTACAGCGGCTTTATTTATAAAGGTCCGAGTCTGGTCAAAGAGATCGTCACCCATATTTAAAAAATAATCCGTTGCCCTTATTTAAAGTTGCTCAAATTCTCGACATGGAATAAAGTCGAGTAACGGCTTAAGTAAGGGCAACTTCATGTTTATCCAACCCAATGACAATTGGCAGTGGCATTATGATGCTCAGGATGATCGTCTGATGCTGGATTTATCCGATCGCATGATATTTGCCACCGAATATAAAGGGCGACAGCTGGTGCCTTGCTCCTTCACCACTCAGCCATTCTGTGTGGACGATGCCGCCCTCTATTATCAGTTGATGGACAAGATTGCCGAACTCAATTGGAGTACACCCCATCAGGTTCAACTGGTACTGAATGCCATCGCCGTCAGCCGCTTTTATAAACCCCTGATGCCACAAAGCTGGTTCTTTAATGAACAGCATGCGCAATGTGCACTGGAAACAGGCACCCTGGTCTGTATGCAAACCGCACATGGCAAGGGCGAATTTATGGTGATCGAGGCGGGGGAACAGGCGAGTGTCTGCCTGAACCTGACCGAGGATCTGATATTGACCACCAGCAAGATCCTGCCCCGTTTCGGGGTGATCAAGGTGATGAATAATCGCATGCAGCTCAGGGTTGCGCCCGCGGCGCAATATCGACAAGTTAGCTGACGGATAAAGAGATCGTCAGACAGATCCTGTATTGGTGTTTATTTTCTATCCCTTCCTTCCCTCTCCGATATCCGGTTATTGCTGCGCGGCGACCCTATGAGCTGCCAGTTCATCGTGGGCAAGGTGGTAGCATGCTGCACTGCCTCCTATCGATAAAACAGTTCAAAGTTGCTGTCAGATGGCGCGATAGGCACATAACACTCGATGGTAGGCCGGATGTCGGCGATATCCCGCTCTTCCCTCGGCCGTTCTCCAGGCCGCTGGCCCTTTATATTCCCGCGGAGCCCAAGGTTCGGATGCCGAGTGCAGGCCGATAAGGTATAATGCGGCACTATTTTTATGGCATCCCCGTGAGCGTGATGAAAGAATTCTTTGCAACCTGCCCCAAGGGGCTGGAAAACCTGTTGGCTGACGAGCTGACCACCCTGGGCGCAGAGCAGGTCCGTGAGACCGTGGCCGGCGTGCATTTCAAAGGCGAACTGGCGATGGGCTACAAGGCCTGCCTGTGGAGCCGCTTCGCCTCCCGCATCGTGCTGGTGCTGTCCGAATTCCAGATGAACGACGATCTGGATCTCTATCTCGGCGCCCACACCATCCCCTGGGAGGAGCACTTCCCCGGGACCTCCACCATAGCGGTGGACTTCACCGGTACCAACCCGGCCATTCGCAATACCCAGTATGGCGCCCTGAAGATCAAGGATGCCATCGTCGATCGCTTCACCAAGCGTGGTCATGTGCGCCCGGACATCGACAAGAAGTCGCCGGATATCCGCATCATGGCGCACCTTGGCAAGGGCAAGGCCAACATCACCCTGGACTTGTCCGGTCCGGCCCTGCACCAGCGTTTCTATCGCCAGGGCACCGGTGAGGCGCCGCTCAAGGAGAACCTGGCCTGCGCCATGATCGCCCGCAGCGGTTGGGCCGGTGAGCCGATGATGGACCCCATGTGTGGCTCCGGCACCTTGCTTATCGAAGCGGCCTTCATCGCCGCCGACATGGCACCGGCCCTGCGCCGCGAGCGCTTCGGTTTCGATCGCTGGCTGCAACACGATGCCGAGCTGTGGCAGAGCCTGATGATGGAAGCCCAGGTGCGTGCCAAGCGCGGCATGCAGCGCTGCGAGGTCAAGCTGTTTGGTTGTGACGCCGATCCCCGGGTGCTGATGAAGGCCCGTGACAACGCCAAGGCCGCCGGTGTCGCTCACCTCATCACCTTCAAGCAGGCCGATGTGAGCGCGCTGGAAAACCCGCTGCCCATGCCGACTGGTGAGGATGAGGCCCGTCAGGTCGGTATGTTGATCTCCAACCCGCCCTATGGCGAGCGCCTCGGCGAATTCCCGGCCCTCTTGGAAGTGCACCAGGCGCTGGGCGATGCCCTGCGTCGCAGCTTCCAGGGCTGGCGCGTCTCCATTCTGTCTGCCTCGCCGGAATTGCTGAGCTGCCTGCGTCTGCGGGCCGACAAGCAGTATCGCCTGTTCAACGGCGCGCTCGAGTGTCAGCTGCGCAACTACCAGATAGCGCTGGACTCCGTGGCCTCCCAGAAAGAGGTGGCCCAGGACTTCGCGAACCGTCTGCGCAAGAACCTCAAGACCCTCGAGAAGTGGGCGAGTAAAGAGGGCATCGACTGCTACCGCATCTACGATGCGGACCTGCCGGAATACAACGCCGCCATCGACCGCTATCAGGATTACCTGGTGGTGCAGGAGTACGCCGCGCCCAAGGACATCCCCGCCCAGAAGACCCGTCAGCGTCTGCTCGACATGGTGCAGGCCGCCATCAAGGTGACCGGCATGGACGGCGAGAAGGTGATCCTCAAGGTGCGCGAGCGCCAGGAAGGCAAGCAGCAGTATCAGAAGCTCTCCACCGAGCAACACCGGATGGAAGTGCAGGAGTACGGGGTGCGCCTCTGGGTCAACCTCTACGACTACCTGGATACCGGTCTGTTCCTGGATCACCGTCAGACCCGCCGCATGCTGGGTCAGATGGCCAAGGGCAAGCGTTTCCTGAACCTGTTCGCCTACACCGGCAGTGCCACCGTGCACGCGGCGCTGGGTGGCGCCAGCGAGACCACTACTGTGGACATGTCTTACACCTACCTGGATTGGGCGCAGGACAACATGCGGCTGAACCTGCAGGTGGGTCGCCAGCACAAGTTCGTGCAGGCCGACTGCCTGAAGTGGCTCTCCGAGGCGGACGGTCAGTACGACCTCATCTTCATCGATCCGCCCACCTTCTCCAACTCCAAGCGGATGGACGAGAGCTTCGACGTGCAGCGAGATCACCTGCTGCTGATGCAACACCTCAAGCGCCTGCTGGCAGCGGACGGCACCCTGGTGTTCTCCAACAACAAGCGTCACTTCAAGATGGACTTGGCCGGTCTCGAGGCCACGGGCCTCAAGGCCAAGAACATCACCCAGCAGACCCGGCCCAAGGATTTCGAGCGCAACCAGCACATCCATAACTGCTGGATCATCACCCATGCCGACAACGCGGCAGATGCCGTCTGATGCTGACCCTGTTTCATACCGACGGCTGCCACCTGTGCGAGCAGGCGTGGACGCTGGTGGAGCAGGCGGGATTGGCCGCCCGCAGCCGTCGCTGCGACATCCTGGACGATGAGGAATGGCTGGCGGCCTATCGGGTACGCATTCCGGTGCTGCGGGATGAATCCGGCCGCGAGCTGGGCTGGCCCTTCACCCTGGCGGAGCTCAATGCCTGGGTAGCAGCCAATCCGGATCAGAAAACATAGGCCAGCCAGCATCGGGCCAAACAGTATAACGAAGAAGAGGGCCGGCGCAGTTTGGCCCGCTTTTTCATGAAGGATAAGGAAAAGACATGGCTTTATTAACGTTGCATGGCGCTCATCTGTCGTTCAGTGATTTCCCGCTGCTCGACAATGCGGAACTGGCGATCGAGCGCGGTGAGCGTCTCTGTCTGGTGGGACGCAACGGGGCGGGCAAGTCCACCCTGATGAAGGTCATCGCCGGCGAGCTGCCCCTCGATGACGGTCGTCTGGTGTTGCAGCAGGATCTGAAGGTGACGCGCCTCGAGCAGGATCCGCCCGCCTCGAGCGATCTGACGGTGTTTGACTACACCGCCGAAGGGTTGGCAGGGGTAGGGGAGCTGCTCAAGCAGTATCACCATATCGCCATTGAGCTGGGTCACGATCCCTCCGACGCCAACATCCGCAAGATGAGCGAGTTGCAAGAGCAGCTCGATTACCAGAATGGCTGGCAGCTGGAGACCCGGATCAGCCAGGTGCTGACCCTGCTCAACCTCGATCCCGACGCAACCCTCGACAGCCTCTCTGGCGGCTGGCTGCGCAAGGTGGCGCTGGCCCGCGCCCTGGCCTGCGATCCGGATCTGCTGCTGCTCGATGAACCGACCAACCACCTGGACATCGAGGCCATTCACTGGCTGGAAGAGTTCCTGAAAGATTTCCGGGGCGCCATCGTGTTCATCTCCCACGATCGGGAGTTCATCCACAAGCTGGCGACCCGGATCATCGATCTCGATCGCGGCGAGATCACCTCCTGGCCCGGCAATTACGATCAGTACCTGCAAGGCAAGGAAGAGTGGCTGCGAGTCGAAGAGCTGAAAAATGCCGAATTCGATCGCAAGCTGGCGCAGGAAGAGGTCTGGGTTCGCCAGGGCATCAAGGCCCGTCGCACCCGCAACGAAGGTCGGGTGCGCGCCCTCGAGGCGATGCGCATGGAGCGTAGTCAGCGCCGCGAGCTGCAAGGCAAGGCCAAGCTGCAGATGGACGACGTCAACCGCTCCGGCAAGCTGGTGTTCGAGACCGAGGGGCTCGGCCTGGACTTCGGCGATCGCACCCTGTTCCAGGGGCTGGATCTGCAGGTGCTGCGCGGTGACAAGATTGCGCTGGTGGGCCCGAACGGCTGCGGCAAGTCCACGCTGATCAAGCTGCTGCTGGGCCAACTCGAGCCCAGCCGTGGTGTGGTCAAGGGCGGTACCAAGCTGGAGGTGGCCTATTTTGACCAGTACCGCGATCAGCTCGATCCCGAGCAGACGGTGATGGAAAACGTGGGGGAGGGCAAGCAGGAAGTCATGGTGCGTGGCCGCTCTCGTCACATCCTGGGCTATCTGCAGGACTTCCTGTTCGAACCCAAGCGGGCGCGGACCCCGGTCAAGGCCTTGTCAGGGGGCGAGAAAAACCGTTTACTGTTGGCCAAGCTGTTCCTCAAACCCAGTAACTTGTTGATTTTGGATGAACCAACCAACGATCTGGATGTCGAAACGCTGGAATTGCTGGAGGAGCTGCTGTCGGATTATCCCGGTACTCTGCTGCTGGTCAGCCATGATCGTCGTTTCATCGACAACACGGTCACCGGTTGCTGGCTGTTTGAAGGGGATGGCCGGATCAGCGATTATGTGGGCGGCTATGCCGACATGATGGAGACCCGTGCCCTGCAAGAGGCACAGCAGGCGGTCAAGGCAGCGGCCCCCAAAGTGGCAGAGCCTGTCGCAGTGGCGGTGGAGCCGGCGAAAAAAACACGTAAACTCTCTTACAAGTTACAGTTGGAGCTGGATAATCTGCCGGCCCGACTGGAACAGTTGGAAACCGAACTTGATGCCCTGCAGGCAGAGGTGAACGACCCCGGTTTCTTCTCCCTGCCGAGCGAGCAGACCCAGCTCAAGCTGGATGCATTGAATGCAGCAGAGGCTGCACTGGAACACGCCTTCTCCCGTTGGGAGGAGTTGGAAGCGTTGAAACATCAGGACTAAGGAAGTAGATGAAAAAGCAATTATCCATGCTGGCCATACTGGTCGGCGCCAGCCTCAATGCACAGGCGGCACAGAGCTCCTTTTTCACCATTGTCGATGCGTCTGACAAGGGATATGCCAGCGGGATCAGTGCCGATGGTAGCGGCCTCATCGGGATCAATACCAAAAACAACCTAGCCGAGTATTTCTCGACCGTGAGATCTGCCGACTTCCTGGTCGATCGCTTCAGTTTCGAACAGGGCTGCATGTTGTCTGACGACGTGTGCAACACTTTCTGGGACGAGGGTCCGACGCCGACCTACGCCTATCAGTGGCGCCGTGACTTCCTCGATGGCCTCGATCAGCGCAGCAATGTCGGTTATGTGGTGAGCACCGAGACCGATGGTCTGGTGACCAGCCTGGGGGACACCCCCGCCGACCGCGTGGGTTACAAGATGGCCGGCAAGTTGCGCACCGCCTTCGCCGTCATCAATGACGGTAATCCGGTCGAGCTCAAGGATAACACCAGCTCTCACAGCCTGAGCGTGCCGACGGCCATCAAGAAGTTGGATAACGGCCAGTATCTGGTGACGGGGACCGCCGCCAGCGGCCAGTATCGCCATAACGTCGGCGGTGATTTCTATAACTGGTGCTTCGCCGGCAATGACGATGAGTATGGCGATCTTCGTTACTGCCCGGGTGTCGATACCCAGGCCAGCTTCTGGCTGCTCAACGGCAACGGTGGCTTTAACAAGCTGATGCAGGCCCCTGACTATAGTCATCGGCGCGATGAGGTACTGCAGACTGCCTCGGCACTGGGCGCGGGCGAATACAAGGGCGCCTTGTACGGGGTGGGCTACAGCTCCACCGGTGAGGTGGGATCCGGCGACCTGGATGGCCGTAACCTGGCCAGCTTCTGGACCCTGGATCTGAACGCCGGCACAGTGAGCGCCACCCAGCGGATCCCGTTGCCGGAAGGGGAGCCAGGAAAAGACGATGAGAAGCTGCAGCACAGCTGGGCAGTGGGCCTCAACAAGAATGGTTATGTGATCGGTAATCAGCGCTGGAACCTCAATAAGGGCCAGAACCGGCCGACTGAGATGTTCTTATTCAATCTGGACGCGCCGACCACTGCGGCAGTCATCCCTATGCAAGACAGCCCGCTCAGTGGCTCAGGCTCAGAGGCTGCTGCCATCAACGATCACAACATGGTGGTTGGCTGGCGTGATTCCCGCCACCAGACTCAGCCAGTGGTCAATGGCACCAACCGTATGCAAGAGGCTTTCCTGCTCAACGCGGCGGCCCCGAATAACAACTGGTACCTCAATGACCTGATCTGTGGGCTGGATGACGCCGGGGCCAAGCAGTGTGCCCAGAATGGCTATTACTACCACATTGCCTACGCCAGCGGCATCAGTACCGACGGCACCATCTCGGCGACGGCCTATCGCTATGCCAGTGAGAGCGATCTGAACAATCGCGCCAACGCCACAGTGGTGGCCGTCAAGTTGAAACCGGCCGTGGCCGATTATCAAGGCAACACGCCAGCCAACTATGTCGTCAGCAACGCGCCGGTCAATAACCAGACTGGTCAGGATGGCGAAGGCGGCGGTGGCGGCGGCAGCCTGTTCTGGTTGACTCTGCTTGCCTTGCCTTTTGCCTGGCTGCGTCGTCACCCGCGATAAAATGAGGTGTCATTAAAAATTAATGCAGTTCAGTATCTTGTGTCACAGAGCCTGAATAGCATGGCATTTTTTGTTTGACCCTGTTCCCCCTCTGGGGTAAAGATGAAAGCGACCGGTGAAAACTTGGTCGCTTTTTTTGTTCCACGAAGAGGGTCGTAGATGATGAAGAGACAGAAACGGGACCGTCTGGAAAGAGCTCGCGCTCGTGGTTATCAGGCTGGCGTAGTCGGCAAACAGAAAGAAGCGTGTCCGTACCAATGCCTGGATGCCAGAGGGCACTGGCTTGGTGGTTGGCGCGACGCCATGGAAGGGCGAGGCTCAGGCCTTTTCATGAAGTAACCGATACTTCATCACTTATTGCAAAAGGAAAGGGGCCGTGTCGGCCCCTTTACGTTGTCCCTGAAAGACGCAATGCCGGGCGGAGATCCACTCTTCATCCCTGCACCACCTCGTATCATGGCAAAAGAAAAGGCTATGTCCCAATTACGTGTTGCATGGGACGCCCCAGCGCCTCATGCAAGCAACGCGGGATATCCACTGCCTGCCCATAACGCTCCAACATCCTTCGCCAGCCCAGATAATTCCTCAAATAGCTCGTCGCCACCCCATGGAACCGCGCCATCCACT
>NZ_JAKZFK010000022.1:0-71163 GCF_022549315.1 Aeromonas sp. MR16
TGTTCGGCTTGTTATTGCTAACAAGTCGTTTTGGTCACTTCACCAGACATTGAAAATCAAAAATTAATTTTGATGGTCGATGTTGTGAGTGCCCACACAGATTGCTTGATTCAAATTGTTAAAGAGCGTCACGCTTATCGCGTTGAGGAGGCGCATATTACGCTCCTCACTTCGAAAGTCAAGCGATTGTTTTCGCTTTTCTTTCGGCGCCTACTTCACGAGGAAGCTGGCTCATCAGTCCGGCGTGTTCTGCCGTGCTGGTAGGGGCGCATTATAGGGAGCCAGAGCGCGATGACAAGGGAAAATATGCAGAAAGATCCGTTTTTCGCACTTTAGCGGTTCAAATGCCTATTTATCCAACAAAAAGCCCCGTATCAGCGGGGCTTCGGCCAGTAATGGCGCGGGTTTGCTATCTTTTTGACCAGAATTCTCGAGCAAAACTGCGCACCTTTTCCCAATCGGTGAACTCGAGGTCCTGGCTGGTGTCCGTACTGCCGCCAGTCATCTTCATGATCAGCTGAATGATGCGGGTCTGCCACCAGTTATAACGGGAGTATTGCAGCGCGCCGGCAAAGACCCCCAGCGTCTTCGGCTTCCAGGGAGAGAGGCGCAGGAACTTCTTCATATAGGCATTGGTTTGCGGCGTCTGCTTTTCAGGCTTGCGGGCGGTCAGGTTGACGCAGAAGAAGGCGGCATTGGCCACTTCCAGCTGTTCATGGTGAGCATTGATGAAGTTGAGCAGGCTGGGGTGGAAGTTGCCATAGCGAATGGAGGCACCGATCAATACCTTGGCATACTTGCTGAGATTGCACTTGGGCAGGGTATGCAGATCCTGCATCACCACGTCGCATCCTGATATTTCCTCCAGCATGGCATCCACAATTTTCCGTGTTTGCCCGTCCCGGGAAGAATAAAGCACCAAAATCTTGTCCATACCTACCTCAACTACGCCAGAATGCGGGCGTAAACAGTACCAGAAGCGTGAAAATTTCCAATCGACCAAACAACATGGCGACAATCAGTATCCACTGCGCCGTTGCCGAGATCTTGCCGAAGTTGGCGGAGACCTCCCCCAGCCCGGGCCCCACGTTGGTGAAGGCGGCCGCCACGGCAGAGAAGGCCGTCACCTCGTTCAGCCCCGTCATCAGCAATAGCAGCATAAAGATGAAGAACAGGATGATGTAGGTGGCGAAGTAGCCCCACACCGCCTCGACGATCCGCTCCGGTACCGCGCGGCGCCCCAATTTCAGGGTGTAAATGGCACGCGGGTGCACCAGCCGCTTGAGCTCACGCATCCCCTGCAGGAACAGGATCATGAAGCGCATCACCTTGATGCCGCCCCCGGTGCTGCCAGCACAACAGCCTATAAAGGCGGAGAACATCAGCAGCATGGGCAGGAAGGAGGGCCAATCCGCGTAGCTGGTCGTGCTGTATCCCGTGGTCGTGCCGAGGGATACCGCCTGGAACAGACCGTGGTTGAGCGCCTCCTGCCAGGTGGCGTAGTGACCGTGGAACAACAGGGAGACGAAGCAGATCAGTATCAGCACGCCCTGGATCCCCAGAAACACCTTGAGCTCGGAGTCGTGCAGATAACTGCTCAACCGCACCGGCTTGTGGGCAAACACCATGAAGTGCAGGGCGAAGTTGACGCTGGCCAGCAACAGGAACACCACTGTGATCAGGTTGATGGCCGGGCTGTTGAAGAAGCCGATGCTGGCGTCATGAGTCGAGAAGCCGCCCACCGACAGGGTGGAGAAGGAGTGGCAGATGGCGTCGAACAGGCTCATCCCGGCCATCCAGTAGGCCAGGGCGCAGAGAGAGGTCAGCAACAGGTAGATGAACCAGAGCGCCTTGGCCGTCTCGGCGATGCGGGGAGTGACCTTGTTGTCCTTGACCGGCCCCGGGATCTCGGCACGGTAGAGCTGCATGCCCCCGATGCCGAGCAGCGGCAGTATGGCGACCGCCAGCACTATGATCCCCATGCCCCCCAGCCACTGCAGCAGCTGACGATAGAAGAGGAAGGCCTTGGGCAGGTTGTCCAGCCCGGTCAAGACGGTGGCGCCCGTGGTGGTCAGGCCGGAGAACGACTCGAAGAAGGCCTCGGAGACCGACATGCCGGGCACCTCGCCCAGCAAAAATGGCAAGGCCCCCACGCTGCCCAGCACGACCCAGAACAGCACCACTATGAGAAAGCCTTCCTTGGATCTGAGGTCTTTCTTCTGGTGACGGTTGGGGAACCAGAGCATGGCACCGAGCAGCAGCGCGATGAAGAAGGAATTTACAAACTCGGCACCGCCGCCATCACGATACGCAAAAGCGACCAGCGCGGGCAGCAGCATGGTCGAACTGAACAGCGCGACCAGCAGGCCAACGATACGGATGATGCTCAGAACTTGCATTCTGGCTCCCTCTTCAGACTAAAAGAGCGATGGATTCTAGCCATCTAAGGGACGAAGAGATACCCGGCCATGGGTTCTATCGGTCAATTCCTGGGCCACCTGGCTCCAGATAACGGTATCCCAAGCAATGTTCAGACGGACCAGCTGACCATAATCGGCGGCCAGCAACTGGCCCTGATGAGCGCCGATCAGGGTCTCTACCACGCCCATATCGGCATAGTCGCAGCAGATAAGAGAAGGAGTTTGCTGGCGCTTGACTCGGGTCTCGAGCAACTTGAGCGCCGCACCGACACCACCGCCATAGGCCTTGACCAGGCCGCCGGTACCCAGCAGCACGCCACCGTAGTAACGCACCACCACGGCGGCGATCTCGCCAAGCCCCGCGCCCATCAGCTGGGCCAGCATGGGTTTGCCCGCCGTGCCAGAGGGTTCGCCGTCATCGCTGAAGCCATAGACCTGGCTGTCCTGGGGGGCTCCGGCGACGAAGGCCCAGCAATGATGCCGGGCCGTCGGGTGTTGCCGTTTGACTTCGTTTATCCAGGCTTTGGCGGCCGCCACCGTCGGAGCATGCGCGACCAGGGTGATAAAGCGACTCTTCTTGATCTCCTCGGTCAACTCCAGCGGCGCGGCGGGAATGCCATAGTCTGCAACCATCAGAGCCCTGCTTGCCGGGTCAGATTCTCCACCCCGTCCCCATGCAGCACGACGTTGTCCTCGATGCGGATGCCACCGAAGGGACGCAGCCCTTCTACTTTATTCCAGTTGACGCGCTTGCCCTGCTCGCTCTGACGCAGTGGCTCCAGCAGGCTGTCGATGAAGTAGAGCCCAGGCTCGATGGTGAACACCTGGCCCACCTCCATCACCCGGGTGCAACGCAGGTAGGGGAACGGCTCGGGGGCAGGCAGATGAGTGCCACGCTCGTCCTGCATGAAGCCGCCTGCATCGTGTACCTGCAGGCCGAGGAAGTGGCCGAGCCCGTGGGGGAAGAAGGCGTTGGTCACGCCGGTGTGGATCATCTCGTCTACCGACATGTCCACCAGTTCGACCGATTGCAGCAGCCGCGCCAGTCTGTGATGCATCTGCAGGTGCAGCTCGCTGTAACGGCGGCCCGGTTTGATCTCCTCGATGATCTGCTGCTGTTGCGCATCCAGCGCCGCGATCAGATCGGCAAACTCGCCACGGCGCCAGGCCCAGGTACGAGTGATGTCGGAGGCATAGCCGTGATAATCCACCCCGGCATCGATCAGGAAGGAGTGACGCTCCGCATCCGGCACCCGCTGAGTGGAAAGCTGGGTGTAATGGAGGATGGCTGCATTGCGGTTGATGGCAATGATGTTGCCATAAGGCGCCTCATTGGCCCCCTGCCCGACCGCCTTCATGTAGGCCAGGTTGATCTCGAACTCGCTCGCCCCCGCCATGAAGGCGTCTTTGGCCGCGATGTGACCACGCACGCCGATGCGGTTTGCTTCCCGCAGGCATTCGAGCTCATAAGCGGTCTTGTAGGCACGGTGGTAATGCAGGTAGTTGAGCACCGCCTCCGGATTGGGTTGACCCAGCCCCAACAGTTCGCCCACCTCGAGATGGCCCCCCAGATAGGCCCACTCCTGCTTGTCGGCGGGCAGGTGATCCGCCACCTGCTCCGGCCTCGTCAGGAAGCGGATGTCGAAGAAATCGACCCAGAAAGCATTGGGCAGGTCCGCGACCTTGTGCCAGAAATCCACCGGCCGGTAGAACAGCAGCACCGGCTTGCTCACCCCATCCACCAGCAGCCAGCAATGGGGATTGTCCAGCACCGGCAACCAGGCCTTGAAGTGTGGATTGACCTTGAAGGGGTAATCCTGATCGTCGAGGAAGATGCGGTGGGTCTGGCCCGAATGAATGGCCAAGCCGCCGAGCCCCTGCTGTTGCAGTATGTCGCGGGTGCGTTGCTGTAGGGTGTCGAGGTGCTGGGCAAAAAGTTGACTGTAACTGCTCATGGCGTCCTGCTCCGGGCAAATGTGGCTTCAGCATAACATCAAGCGAATTCTGGCTCGAACCGTCAAGCTGTCGCTTCGTGAGGTAACGCATAGGTTACAAGGAT
Organism: Aeromonas sp. MR16; assembly: GCF_022549315.1. NCBI lineage: Bacteria > Pseudomonadati > Pseudomonadota > Gammaproteobacteria > Aeromonadales > Aeromonadaceae > Aeromonas > Aeromonas sp. MR16. The sequence continues at coordinate 4,480 of NZ_JAKZFK010000022.1, forward strand.
TTTGTTATGAAACAAAAACCAACCATTAACAAATAAAGAACAATTAAATACACTGCCAGCAGATATAAGCAGTCAGGAACAATTCATGCACAACCTTTGCCTGTGGCAGCCGGATCAGGACAGGATGCAAGGCTCCAACCTCCATCAGTTCATGGCCGAGGTCAACCACTTCCACGACCTGCAGCTGCGCAGCTATGCCGACCTGTACCAATGGTCGGTGGAGAAGACCACCCGCTTCTGGCCGCTGGTGTGGCAGCACTGTGGCGTCAAGGGCGAGCTGGGCAACATAGTGGCGGAGAACCGCCAGGAGATGCAGCGTGCCCGCTGGTTCCCCGACAGCCGGCTCAACTTCGCCGAGAACCTGTTGCGCCGCCAGGACGAGAGCCCGGCCATCATCTCCCGCATCGAGGGAGGGGTGAGCCAGACCCTGAGCTGGGCCGAGCTAGGGGCGCGTGTCGCCCGCCTGAGCCAGTGGTTGCGTGCGCAGGGCATAGGCCGCGGCGATGTGGTCGCCGCCTATCTGCCCAATATTCCGGAGGCCGTGATCGCCATGCTGGCTACCACCAGTCTGGGGGCGGTCTGGACCTCCACCAGCCCCGACTTTGGCGAGGCCAGCGTGGTGGAGCGCTTCGGTCAGACCCGGCCCCGGGTGCTGTTCGCGGTGGACGGTTATCGTTACAACGGCAAGGGGATCGACATTCAAGCCAAGGTGGCCAGCGTGATCGGCCAGATCGACAGCATAGAGCAGACGGTGATGATCCCGCTGCTCGGCCATCCCCTGCTGCTCGGCCAGGATTGGCAACAGATCCTGGCCAGCCAGCCCGACGCCAGCCTCAGCTTCGAACCCATGGGCTTCAACGATCCGCTCTACATCCTCTATTCGTCAGGCACCACCGGCAAACCCAAGTGCATAGTCCACGGCATCGGCGGCACCCTGCTGCAGCACCTCAAGGAGCATCAGCTGCACTGCGACGTCAAGCCGGGGGAGCGGGTGTTCTACTTCACCACCTGCGGCTGGATGATGTGGAACTGGCTGGTGAGCGCGCTCGCCTCCGGCGCCACTCTGGTGCTCTACGACGGATCTCCCTTCTACCCGGACGGCAACGTACTCTGGGATCTGGCCCGCGACGAACAGGTCAGCCTGTTTGGCACCTCCGCCAAGTACCTGGATGCCTTGCACAAGCAGGGTTATGCCCCGATCAAGACCCATGAGCTGCCGGCCCTGCGGCTGATCTGCAGCACCGGCTCAGTGCTCTCGCCGGAGGGGTTCGACTATGTCTATCAGGGGATCAAAAAAGATGTACATCTCAGCTCCATCTCCGGCGGCACCGACATCTGCTCCTGCTTCGTCATCGGCAACCCCTTGAGCCCTGTCTATCGCGGCGAGAGCCAGGGCCGTGGTCTGGGGCTGGCGGTGCAGGTGTTCAACGAGGCGGGCCAGCCGGTGCAGGGCGAGAAGGGGGAGCTGGTCTGCACCAAGCCGTTCCCGGCCCAGCCAATCTACTTCTGGGGCGACGAGAACGGCGACAAGTATCACGCCGCCTACTTCGATCGCTTCGACAACATCTGGTGCCACGGCGACTGGATCGAGCTGACCGACACCGGCGGCGTCCTCTTCTATGGCCGCTCCGATGCCACCCTCAACCCGGGTGGCGTCCGCATCGGCACCAGCGAGATCTACCGCTACGTGGAGCTGCTGGACGAGGTGGAGGAGAGCATCGTCATCGGCCAGCAGTGGCAGCAGGACGAACGGGTGGTGCTGTTCGTCAAGCTCAGAGCCGGGCTGCGGCTCGATGAGCTGCTGCGTGAGCGCATCCGCCAGCAGATCCGCCAGCACTGCACCGCCCGCCATGTGCCTGCCCGCATCCTGCAGGTGGATGCCATTCCCCGTACCAAGTCCGGCAAGATAGTGGAGCTGGCGGTGCGCGAGGTGGTCCACAACAGACCCGTCAACAACACCCATGCCCTCGCCGATCCCGAGGTATTGAACCAGTACCGTGACCGGCCGGAGCTGGCCAGCTGAGCCAAACAAGCAGAATAAAGGCGCCTCCTGGCGCCTTTATTCTGTCTCATCACCCAGAACGAGTTTTTACTCGAGATCTGTTAAACAATTGTTTTAAATAGGTGTTGAAATTGTCTTATTTTGGATCAATAGTGAGCCTCGCCCCCTGCTGGGGAGAAAGGAGCAAAGCCCCCCACCGCGTGGGAACAAGGAGACACTCTCATGATCTACCAAGGCGAAACCCTGTCGGTCAGCTACCTCGAACACGGCATTGCCGAGCTGAGGTTTGATGCCCCGGGTTCAGTCAACAAGCTGGATCGCGCTACCCTGCTCTCGCTGAGCGAAGCGATCGCCGCATTAAAACAAGAACGTGAACTAAAAGGTCTGATCCTCACCTCCGGCAAAGACGCTTTCATCGTCGGCGCCGACATCACCGAATTCCTGGAACTGTTCGATCTGCCGCAAGAAGACTTGCTCGGCTGGCTGAAGAAAGCCAACGACATCTTCAGCGCCATCGAAGATCTGCCGGTCCCGACCCTGTCCGCCATCAAGGGCCACGCTCTGGGCGGCGGCTGCGAAACCATACTGTCCACCGATTTCCGTCTGGCCGACAGCAGCGCCAGGATTGGCCTGCCAGAGACCAAACTCGGCATCATGCCGGGCTTTGGCGGCACAGTCCGCCTGCCGCGGGTGATCGGTGCCGACAACGCGCTGGAGTGGATCACCACCGGCAAGGATGTCCGTGCCGATGATGCCCTCAAGGTGGGTGCCATCGATGCCGTGGTCGCCCCGGATGCCCTGCACGGCGCCGCCGTGCAGATGATGAGAGACGCCATCGCGGGCAAGCTGGACTGGCAGGGCCGTCGCGCCGCCAAGAAGGCCCCGCTGCGCCTCTCCAAGCTGGAAGCCATGATGAGCTTCAGCACCGCCGCCGGCATGGTTGCCGCCGTTGCGGGCAAGCACTATCCGGCCCCGATGATGGCGGTGAAGACGGTCGAGGCCGCCGCCGGCATGAGCCGCGACGAGGCCCTCGTTGTCGAGGCGCAAGGCTTCATCAAGCTCGCCAAGACCGACGTGGCCAAGGCGCTGGTCGGCATCTTCCTGAACGATCAGCACATCAAGGCGCTGGCCAAGAAGGCGGCCAAGCAGGCAGCCAAGGCCACTAGCCACGCCGCCGTACTGGGTGCCGGCATCATGGGGGGCGGCATCGCCTACCAGTCCGCCAGCAAGGGCATTCCGGCGGTGATGAAGGACATCAACGAGAAGGCGCTGGCGCTTGGCATGGGCGAAGCCACCAAGCTGCTCAACGGCCAGCTCGAGAAGGGCCGCATCGACGGCATCAAGATGGGCCAGGTGCTCTCCGCCATCACCCCGACCCTCAGCTATGACAGCGTCAAGCACGTGGATCTGGTGGTCGAAGCCGTAGTCGAGAATCCCAAGGTGAAGGCCGCCGTGCTGGGTGAAGTGGAAGCCGTTATCGGCGACGACGCCGTGCTCGCCAGCAACACCTCCACCATTCCCATCTCCCTGCTGGCCAAGGGGCTGAAGCGCCCCGAGAACTTCTGCGGCATGCACTTCTTCAACCCGGTGCACCGCATGCCCCTGGTGGAGATCATCCGCGGCGAGCAGACGTCGGACGACACCATCAACCGCGTGGTGGCCTATGCCGCCGCCATGGGCAAGTCCCCGGTCGTGGTCAACGACTGCCCGGGCTTCTTCGTCAACCGCGTGCTGTTCCCCTACTTCTTCGGCTTCAACCAGCTGGTCGCCGATGGCGCCGACTTCGCCGCGGTCGACAAGGTGATGGAGAAAGAGTTCGGCTGGCCCATGGGCCCAGCCTACCTGCTGGACGTGGTCGGCATCGACACCGGTCACCATGCCGGTGACGTCATGGCGCAGGGTTTCCCGGCGCGCATGAGCAAGACCAGCCGCACCGCCATCGATGTGATGTATGACGCCAGCCGCTTCGGTCAGAAGAATGGCAAGGGTTTCTACGCCTACGAGCAGGACAAGAAGGGCAAGCCGAAGAAGGTGGCCGATGTGGCCGCTTACGAGCTGCTGGCCCCCATTGCCAAGCCGAAACAGGATTACGACAAGGACGCCATCATAGCCCGCATGATGATCCCCATGATCAACGAGGTGGTGCTCTGCCTGGAGGAAGGCATAGTCGCCACCCCGGCGGAAGCGGACATCGCGCTGGTCTATGGGCTGGGCTTCCCTCCCTTCCGTGGTGGCGTGTTCCGCTATCTGGACACCATAGGTCTGGATCGTTACGTGGCCATGGCCGACCAGTATGCCGACCTGGGCCCGCTCTACCACGTCAGCGACAAGCTGCGCGAGATGGCCGCCCAGGGCAAAACCTTCTACTGATTGCGGAAAGGAGATCCATTCATGAAAGACGTAGTCATTGTCGACTGTATCCGGACCCCCATGGGCCGGTCCAAGGGCGGCGCCTTCCGCAACGTGCGTGCAGAAGATCTGTCCGCGCACCTGATGAGCTCCATCCTGCTGCGCAACCCCAACCTCGACCCGAACGAGATCGAGGACATCTACTGGGGCTGCGTGCAGCAGACCCTGGAGCAGGGCTTCAACATAGCCCGCAACGCCGCCCTGCTGGCCGGTATTCCGAAGCAGGTGGGGGCGGTCACCGTCAACCGTCTGTGCGGATCCTCCATGCAGGCGCTGCACGATGCCTCCCGCGCCATTCAGGTGGGTGATGGTGACATCTTCATCATCGGCGGCGTCGAGCACATGGGCCACGTGCCCATGAGCCACGGCGTCGACTTCCACCCCGGCATGGCCAAAACGGTGGCCAAGGCCTCCGGCATGATGGGGCTGACCGCCGAGATGCTGGGCAAGCTGCACGGCATCAGCCGTCAGCAGCAGGACGAGTTTGCCGCCCGCTCCCACCGCCGCGCCCATGCCGCCACCCTGGAAGGACGCTTCGCCAGGGAGATCGTCGGGCTGGAAGGCCATGACGCCAGCGGCGCCCGCTTCTTCTACGACTACGACGAGGTGATCCGGCCTGAGACCACGGTCGAGACCCTGGGCCAGCTGCGCCCGGTGTTCGACCCGGTCAACGGCACCGTCACCGCCGGCACCTCCTCGGCCCTGTCCGACGGCGCCGCCGCCATGCTGGTGATGAGCGCGGATCGGGCCAAGGCGCTGGGGCTGACCCCCCGCGCCAGGGTGCGGGCCATGGCCATCGCCGGCTGCGACGCCGCCATCATGGGTTACGGTCCGGTGCCCGCCACCCAGAAGGCGCTCAAGCGGGCCGGTCTGACCGTCGGCGACATCGACCTGTTCGAGTTGAACGAGGCCTTCGCCGCCCAATCCCTGCCCTGCGTCAAGGATCTGGGGCTGCAGGATCTGGTGGACGAGAAGGTGAACCTGAACGGTGGCGCCATCGCCCTGGGCCACCCGCTCGGCTGCTCCGGTGCCCGCATCTCCACCACCCTGATCAACCTGATGGAAGAGAAGGATGCCACCCTGGGGGTCGCGACCATGTGTATCGGTCTGGGCCAGGGCATCGCCACCGTGTTCGAGCGGGTGTGATGAACTGAAAGTCGCTGATCCGGCCATCTCGGCTAGATCAGGGTATCGCCCGCACTCGTGGGTGAGGGCGATACCGAATTGTCTGCTGTGGGGTCGGCCTGACCGACCCGTCATCGAGTCTGTGGAGATCGCCACACGGGGTGATCTCTTGCCGTCGGAATCTGCGTGTTGGCCGCCCCGTTTGGGTCGGCCTTTTTTCTTCTCAACCCCGGATCTGGGGCTATATTGCCCATAACCTCACATTAGGAGGGGGGCTTGCTTGCTTTTTGCCCCCTCGACAGGTTCAATCTGCACAAAAAAATGGGTGGATGCACATACATATGTCAACGAGCAAACAATTGCTGATCGTCGACGACGACCAAGAGATCCGCGAGCTGCTCAACGAATACCTGAGCCGGGCCGGCTTTCAGGTATTGACGGCGGCAGGAGGCGACGAGATGCGTCAGCAACTCGCCCAGCACAGCCCGGACCTGATCATTCTGGACATCATGATGCCCGGCGACGACGGCTTTACCCTCTGCCAGCAGATCCGTCGCGACTCTCAGGTGCCCATCATCATGCTGACCGCCGCCTCCGATGAGGCGGATCGGGTGATCGGCCTCGAACTCGGCGCCGATGACTACATCGCCAAGCCGTTCAGCCCGCGCGAGCTGCAGGCCCGCATCAAGGCGCTGCTGCGCCGGGCCGAGTTCCGCCAGCCGGAAAAAGAGAAGGAGCCGAGTCGTCGCCTGCGCTTCGCCGACTGGACCCTGGACACCCTGAGCCATCAGCTGACCCACGACGACGGCAGCCTGCTGGATCTCTCCGGCAGCGATGCCCTGCTGCTCGGCATGTTCCTGCAGCAGCCCGGCGTGGTGCTGGACAGGGACACCATCTCCGATGCCACCCGTGGCCGCGAGAGCCTGCCGATGGAACGCGGCATAGACGTGCAGATCAGCCGCCTGCGCCAGAAGCTCGGTGACAACGGCAAGAGCCCGCGCATCATCAAGACCATACGGGGCAGCGGCTACATGCTGATCGCCGAAGTCCACGAGATCCCATGAAAGACCAGACGTTCTGGCAGGCGCAGCCCCATAGCAGCAGCTACCCGCTGATCGACAAGAGGCACGAGATCCCATGAAAGGCCGGCGGTTCTGGCAGGCGCTGGTGCCCCGTTCCCTGCTGTCGCGGATGCTGTTGCTGTTGCTGCTCGCCATCCTGCTCTCCCAGACCATACTCACCGGCATCTGGATGCAGCAGATCCAGAAGCGGGAGCTGGAAGGCATGCTCAGCACCACCCGCAACCTGGCGCTGTCGGCCGCCTCCACCGTCAACTTCTTCAAGTCCCTGCCGCTGCAGTACCGCCATATCGCACTGGACCAGCTGCGCAACATGGGGGGCAGCCGCTTCTTCGTGTCGCTGAACGAGGAGGAGATCCACATCAGCGCCATCCCGGACAGCGAGCGCAAAACGCTGGTGCTGAAGGAGGTGGAGGAGGTGCTCGCCCGCAAGCTCTCCGACGCCATGGCCATCAAGGTGGACTTCTCCCGTCCGGAAGAGCTGCACGTCTTCAACAACGACACCCTGCTGGCGGATCTGCCCTCCTCCTGGGCCCGCTACACCCTCTCCCTCGAACCCATCAATCCCCCGGTGCTGGTGACCCAGATCGAGATAGAACCGGGGGAGTGGCTCTACCTGGCGGCCCTGCTGCCCGCCCCCTACATGACGCTCGACGATACCGTGATGCCGAGCAACCAGGTACGCTTCATCGCCCTGATGACGGTGTTCCTCTGCTTCTTCACCTTCCTGCTGGTGCGCTGGCAGACCCGGCCGCTGCGCCGGCTCGCCAAGGCGGCGGTCAATCTCGGCAAGGACATCGACCAGCCCCCCCTCAAGGAGGAAGGGGCCTCCGAAATAGTGGCGGCAACCCGCGCCTTCAACATCATGCAGCAGCGTATCCGCCGCTTCATCGATGACAGGGAGCGACTGTTCAGCTCCATCTCCCACGATCTCAAGACCCCCATCACCCGGCTGCGGCTGCGGGTCGAGCTGCTCGACAACGAGACCCAGATCGGCAAGTTCAACAAGGATCTCGACGAGCTGGAGCTGATGGTGAAAGGGGCGCTGCAGACGGTCAAGGAGACCGACATTCACGAGAACCTCGAGCAGATCGACGTCAACGCCCTGCTGGAGCAGATGGCGGAGTCCATGAACCTGCACCAGGACCTGCTCATCATCGAGGGGCACTGCAAGTGGCCCTACCGCGGCAAGTTGCTGGCACTCAAGCGCTGCATCGGCAACCTGGTGGACAATGGCATCAAGTACGGCCAGCGCGTGCGCATCATCGTCATGGATGACGAGGAGATGCTGATCCTGTTCATCATGGACGAGGGTCAGGGCCTGCCGGAAGATCAGCTCGAACGCATCTTCGAGCCCTATTACCGCTTGAGCACGGACGCTGCCGGCACCGGCCTCGGCCTCGGCATCGCCCGCAACATAGCCCACGCCCACGGCGGCGATCTGGTGCTGGAAAATCGCCCCCAGGGTGGCCTGCAGGCCACCCTCTCCCTACCAAGGCAGTAACCTTATGAAGTGGTTGTCTTTTTCTGTCATTGCCCTGTTGTCCCTTCCCGTCGGTGCCGCTCAGGTGGAGGTGTTGCACTGGTGGACCTCCGGCGGCGAGGCCAAGGCGGTAGAGGTGCTCAAGTCGGAGTGGGCCGAGCGCGGCAACCAGTGGAACGACTTCGCGGTGCAGGGGGGCGGCGGCAAGAGTGCCATGACGGTGCTCAAGAGCCGGGCACTGGCGGCCAATCCACCGGAGGCGGCCCACCTCAAGGGCTATGAATTGCACGAGTGGGCCGGGCTCGGCTTCCTGCGCGACCTCAGCCCCATGGCCGAACACCTCGGCTGGTACCCGCAGCTCTCCCCCATGGTGCGCGAAACCCTCAGCCAGAACGGCGCCCTGATGGCGGTGCCGACCGGCATCCACAGAGTCAACTGGCTGTGGCTCAACCGCAAGGTGTTCGAGCGGCTGGGACTGCAACCGCCGACCGACTGGAAACAGTTCATGGCGGTGGCGGAGAAGATCAAGGCCGAGGGGGTGGCACCGCTCGCCATCGGCAACGAGCCCTGGCAGCTGGCGGTGCTGTTCGAAACGGTAGCGCTGGGGGAAGGGGGCAAGGCCTTCTATCGCAAGGCCTTCCTGGAGCAGGACGAGGCCACCCTGACCGGGCCCGACATGGTGCGGGTGCTGACCCGCTTCCGCCAGTTGCGTGGCTTTGTGCCCGAGAAATACGCCGGGCTGAAGTGGCACCAGGCCACCAACCTGCTGGAGAGCGGCGGCGCCGCCATGCAGATCATGGGGGACTGGGTGAAGGGGGAGCTGAGTGCCGGCAACTACCGACCCGGGGAGGATATCGAATGCCTGCCGAGCCCGGGCAGCCAGGGCCTGTTCAGTTACAACCTGGACTCCATCGCCATGTTCAAGCAGCGGGATCCCGCCCAGCTTCAGGCCCAGGGCGAGCTGGCCCAGTTGCTGATGACGCCGAAGTTCCAGGAGGAGTTCAACCGGGTGAAGGGCTCCATCCCCGCGCTCACCAAGCCGGACATGAGCAAGTTCGATCGCTGCGCCATCCGCTCCTATCAGGACTTCCAGCTGGCGGAGCGAGACGGCAACCTGCTGCCCAGCATGGCGGAGGGGATGGCCGTGCCAACCAACATGCGCCAGGCGATCATGGATGTGCTGAGCAGCTTCTTCAACGACACCCGGGCCAACCCCGAGCAAACGGCGCTGCAACTGGAGCGCGCCATGCGCTCGACCCGCTCCGGCGCCGAGCAGAAATAACAAAGGCGGAACCAGTCCGCCTTTGGGTCATCGAAGCCTGAATGTTCAGGAGCGATCGTTCTCGTCTTCGTCCTCGTCGTAGTAGTCGCTGAGCTCGATCCAGAGCCCCAGCCCTATCATCACCATGGACCCGAACCAGGTGCCGGTGTTTCCGATCGGACTGCCCAGCACTATCATGGCGAACGACAGGAACCCCATGCCTGCGTAGGCTTGTAATCTGCCGTAGGAGACCTGCATATTCACACCTCCTTGTTGAATATGATTCAATTTTTATATTACTCATCGGGCGGGAGCTGGATAGGGTCAGATCACATTTTGGTTACATATGCTGCATAACAGCCCTATTATTTGATTATTTTTTCGCCTTGAGTATCATTGGCAGCTGAATTGGTTGAAGGTTGATTATTGATGAGTGCTTTATTCTGCGACGCAACTCACGAGTTGGACGCAATCGGGCTTCGTTGCCCGGAACCCGTGACGATAGCGCGCAAGAAAGTGCGGCTGAAGGTTGATTATTAATGAGTAATTTATTCTGCGATGCGACTCACGCGTTGGACGCAATCGGGCTTCGTTGCCCCGAACCCGTGACGATAGCGCGCAAGAAAGTGTGGCTGAAGGTTGATTATTAATGAGTAATTTATTCTGCGATGCGACTCACGAGTTGGACGCAATCGGGCTTCGTTGCCCCGAACCCGTGACGATAGCGCGCAAGAAAGTGCGGCTGAAGGTTGATTATTGATGAGTGCTTTATTCTGCGACGCAACTCATGAGTTGGACGCAATTGGGCTTCGTTGCCCGGAACCCGTGACGATAGCGCGCAAGAAAGTGCGGCTGAAGGTTGATTATTGATGAGTGCTTTATTCTGCGACGCAACTCATGAGTTGGACGCAATTGGGCTTCGTTGCCCGGAACCCGTGATGATGGTGCGCAAGAAAGTGCGGCTGATGGCCGAGGGGGAGACCCTGCTGGTCAGCGCCGACGATCCCTCCACCACCCGCGACATTCCCAGTTTCTGCCGTTTCATGGATCACACCCTGATCGCCAGCGAAATCGAGCAGGCTCCTTACCGCTATCTGATCCGCAAGGGTCAATGATCCCCATGCAGGAAGAGTCCATGACAGCCATTACCCGAATCGGCACCACCCAGCGTTGGTCAGATGTGGTCATCCACAACGGCACCCTCTATGTGGTGGAAGTCCCCGCCACGGATGAAGCCGACATTCACCAGCAGACCCGCGAGGTGTTGACCAGCCTGCAGCGCCTGCTGGAAGCCAACGGCTCCGGGGTCGACAAGATACTGATGGCCAACATCTATCTGAAAGACATCGGCGATATCGCCGCCTTCAACGCCCAGTGGGATGCCTGGCTCCCGGCGGGCACGGCCCCGGTACGCGCCTGCGTGCAGGCTCGCCTCGCCCACGAGGACTACAAGGTCGAGGTGCAGCTGACCGCGGCGGTCTGAGCCGCCCGCCCAGCCTGAGATAGCAAAAGGCCCTGCCAGATTGGCGGGGCCTTTTCGTTACCGGCAACCGGGCGACTTAGGCAGTCGGGGTCAGGGTAATGGTCACACGACGGTTCTGGGCCTTGCCGGCGGCGGTGCTGTTGGTGGCGACCGGTTGATCCGGGCCCACACCACTGGTGGCGATGCGGCTACCGGTCACGCCCTGGCCGATCAGCTGGGCGGCGACGGCGTCGGCGCGCTGGGCGGAGAGCTTCATGTTCAGCTCGCGGGAGCCGGTGCTGTCGGTGTGACCGACCACGTTAAGACGGGTCTTGTCGAACTCGGCAACCACCATGGCCACGCCGGACAGGGTGTTGGCACCGGCCGCCTTCAACTGGGCGCTTGAGCTGTCGAAGGTGACGTTGTTCGGCATGTTGAGGATCAGCTGATCGCCGTTGCGGGTCACGCTGACGCCGGTGCCTTGCAGCTTCTCGCGCAGCTTGGCTTCCTGCACGTCCATGTAGTAGCCGATGCCACCACCCAGCGCCGCGCCGGCGGCGACGCCGGTCAAAATACCCTTCTTGCGATCACCCTTGCTGGATGACAGTGCCCCCACGGCGGCGCCGGTGGCGGCACCGGCCAGTGCACCCCAGGCGCCCTTGGAGGTCTGGGATTCGCCGGTATAGGGATTGGTGGTACAGCCGGTCATGGCGACGGTCAGGGCAAGTGCTGGAACGAGTTTCTTGAAATGCATGGGAAAAAACCTCTGAAAAAACGACTCAAGCCGAACAGTCGCGCATTCTACCTCAGAGGAACGCCAGAGTGTGACGCGCATGCGTCACCGAGATGAACAAGGGGGCCGAAGCCCCCCTGTTCATCAATCCCATCGCCTGCCCACGAGGGCAGCGAATCAATATTTGATGTCGCGGGCCTGGTCGCGCCCTTCCTGCTTGTTGTCGCGGTGTTCCTGGCGGCAATCGGCATTGCCCACCAAACCATTGCGGCAATCTTGCTTGGCGTCGCGGGAATCCTGGCGAGTGTCCTGGCGTACATCGCGAGCCTGACGGCGCTCTTGTGCCTGCTTGGTGGCCTGCGCAGGCAGGGCAGTCAACAAGACGGTGGCGGCAAGCAGCATGAATACGGACTTCTTCATGGTGACTCCTAAAGTGATTGAAACGCAGCGGATCGGCGTCTCTCAATTATACACGGGGCCCGGCGTTGGGCTGGCAAGCCCTGACTATCAATATTTGACGTCACGAGCCTCGTCACGGTTTTCTTGTTTGTTGTCGCGGTTGTCCTGACGACAATCAGCGTTGCCAACCACGCCCTCACGGCACTCCTGCTTGGCGTCACGGGATTCCTGACGACCGTCCTGGCGGATGTCACGGGCATCCTGACGCTGCTCACCCTGATTGGTGGCTTGAGCCGGCACGGCGGCGAACAGGGTGCAAGCGGTCAGCAGGGTGGCGCTCAGGCGAGAGATAGAAATAGTCATGGGGACTCCAATAAATAAGGGTTAATGGCAGGGGGAACGATCCCATCCCGGCCTCAATATTTGATATCGCGTGCCGCTTCGCGCGCATCTTGCTTGTGGTGGCGATGCTCCTGGCGGCAATCGGCGTTGCCAAGGAACTCTTCCTGACGACAGTCGCGCTTCTGTTCGCGAGACTCCTGACGGACTGCCTGGCGCAGATCCCGCGCGTCGCGACGCTGCTGGGCTTGTTCGGTGGCCTGAGCCGGCAGGGCTACCAACAGGGAACAACCAGCCAGCAGGGCAGACAGCAGCGCGCTACGGGCATTATGAGGAGTGACAGTGTTCATATTGAGGCTCCCTGGTTATTCGGGCTGAGGTTGCTGCGGTCCTGGGCGGTGGATCAGTATTTGACGTCGCGGCTCTTCTCACGAGCCCCTTGCTTGACGTCATGCTTGTCCTGACGGCATTCGATGTTGTTCTTCTGATCGGCCTCGCGGCAGTCCTGCGTAGCCTCACGGACTTCGGGACGCACCTCCTGACGCACGTCGCGGGAATCCTGGCGATCGGCCGCCTGGGCAGGCAAGGTCGCCAGCAGGGAACAACCCGCCAGGATCAGGGTGCCGAGGGTACGGTGACGAAATGAGTTCAGTGACATAGGTAAATCCTCGTGATGAATGTCCCAATTTTGAGCAGCAGTTACTGTATGCCGGCTGTACCGAGCGCCGAAAAACGGACCCCTGGTCCTGCTGGCAGGGGGCCTGACAGGGGCCGGCGACGAGATGATCATTCACCAAGCCCAAGGCCCGCATGGAGGCGCAGCAGCCAGGGCTGCCAACCAAGGTAAGACAGAGCCGCTTGAGCGCTTTCACCATTGCGTCAGATCCTGGCGAGATGGCCGCTGGCCTCAAGGCCAGAAAGGAAAAAGGGAGGCTGCTGGCCTCCCTTCTTCTTCCACTCCCGATTTAGCCTTGCTGACAGGCGACGTGACATGGGCAGATGACGAGATGATCGTTCACCATGCCCACCGCCTGCATGAAGGCGTAGCAGATGGTACTGCCGACGAAGGTAAAACCGAGCTTCTTGAGGGCCTTGGCCATGGCATCCGACTCCGGCGAGGTAGCCGGGATATCGCCGTTGCCCTGCCGCTGATTGACGATGGGGACGCCGCCGACGAAGCCCCACAGATAGTCCGCGAAGTCGATGCCCTGCGCCTCCAGTGCCAGATAGGCGCGAGCGTTTTTGATGATCGACTGCACCTTGAGGCGATTGCGGATGATGCCTTTGTCCTGCATCAGCCGCGCCACATCCTGCTCGTCGAACCGGACAATGAGGGTGGGATCGAAGCCGGCATAGGCGCGGTAGTAACTGTCGGTGCGTTTGAGAATGGTGATCCAGGAGAGCCCCGCCTGCTGGCCATCGAGGCAGAGCTTGGCAAACAACTCGCGCGGATCACGCACCGGCCGCCCCCACTGCTTGTCATGGTATTCGATGTATTCCGGGTCCTTGGTCACCCAGGCGCAGCGCAGTTCCATTCCTCGTCTCCTGTTATTTCTCTCTGTCCGACTCTCTGTCCGACAAGGGGATTTCATCGGCCACATGACGGGGCTTTCATCCCGGGCCGACCAGGCCCGGCGCAGCGCCACCCCATGAATCCCCTACAATTTCGCCTATTATCCGACCATGCCAGACGGTATACTCCTTCGGTTCACATTCAGCAAATCTTGCTCTGATTTCACTTCGCGCGAAAAACACTATGCAAAAATTCGATGTCAAAACCTTTCAGGGCCTGATCCTGCAGCTGCAGGACTATTGGTCCCGCCAGGGCTGTACCATCATCCAGCCGCTGGATATGGAAGTGGGTGCCGGTACCTCCCACCCCATGACCTGCCTGCGCGCCCTGGGCCCGGAGCCCATCGCCTGCGCCTACGTGCAACCGTCCCGCCGTCCCACCGACGGCCGCTACGGTGAGAACCCGAACCGCCTGCAGCACTACTACCAGTTCCAGGTGATCATCAAGCCTTCCCCCGACAACATTCAGGAACTCTATCTCGGCTCTTTGAAAGAGCTGGGCATGGATCCCGAGATCCACGACATCCGCTTCGTGGAAGACAACTGGGAAAACCCGACGCTGGGCGCCTGGGGTCTGGGCTGGGAAGTCTGGCTCAACGGCATGGAAGTGACTCAGTTCACCTACTTCCAGCAGGTTGGCGGCCTGGAGTGCAAGCCGGTGACCGGCGAGATCACCTATGGTCTCGAGCGTCTGGCCATGTACATCCAGGGCGTGGACAGCGTCTATGACCTGGTCTGGTCCGATGGCCCCCTGGGCAAGACCACCTACGGCGACGTCTTCCACCAGAACGAGGTGGAGCAATCCACCTACAACTTCGAGCACGCCGACGTGGACTTCCTGTTCCATTGCTTCGAGCAGTACGAGAAGGAAGCCCAGCATCTGCTGGCACTGGAAAAACCGCTGCCCCTGCCCGCCTACGAGCGCATTCTGAAAGCCGCCCACTCCTTCAACCTGCTGGATGCCCGCAAGGCCATCTCGGTCACCGAGCGTCAGCGCTACATACTGCGCATTCGCACCCTGACCAAGGCCGTGGCCGAGGCTTACTACGCCTCCCGCGAGGCGCTGGGCTTCCCGATGTGCCAGCGCAGCGACGAAGAGCGTCAGCGCACTGAGAACAAGCAAGGTTAAGGAACGGACATGGCACAACATACATTTCTGGTAGAGATCGGCACCGCCGAGCTGCCACCCAAGGCCCTTCGCTCCCTGGCCGAAGCCTTTGCCGACAACTTCAAGGCCGAGCTGACCAAGGCCGATCTGGCCTTCGGCGACGTCGAGTGGTTCGCCTCACCGCGCCGTCTGGCGCTCAAGGTGAGCAACCTGGCCGGCGAGCAGCCGAGCAAGAGCGTCGAGAAGCGCGGCCCGGCCGTCTCCCAGGCGTTCGATGCCGAAGGCAAGCCGACCAAGGCCGCCGAAGGCTGGGCCCGTGGCAACGGCATCACCGTCGAGCAGGCCGAGCGTCTGGTCACCGACAAAGGCGAGTGGCTGGTTCACACCGCCAAGGTTGAAGGTCGTCCGGCGCGCGAGCTGCTGGGTGAGCTTGTAGCTTCATCTCTGGCCAAGCTGCCCATCCCCAAGATGATGCGCTGGGGCGACAAGACCATCCAGTTCGTGCGTCCGGTCTTCACCGTGACCCTGCTGCTGGACGGCGATCTCGTGCCTGCCCACATCCTGGGGATCGACTCTGCCCGCACCATCCGCGGTCACCGCTTTATGGGCGAGCCCGAGTTCCAAATCGACAACGCCGGCCAGTACCCGCAGATCCTGCTGGAAAAAGGCAAAGTGGTTGCCGACTTCATGGCGCGCAAGGCCAAGATCAAGGCTGACGTCGAAGCGGCCGCCGCCGCCTTCGGTGGCGTCGCCGATCTGGACGACGCCCTGCTGGAAGAAGTCACCGCCCTGGTCGAATGGCCTGTGGTGCTGACCGCCAACTTCGAAGAGAAGTTCCTGGCGGTACCGGCCGAGGCGCTGGTGCACACCATGAAGGGTGACCAGAAGTACTTCCCGGTCTACGACAAGAGCGGCAAGCTGCTGCCGAAGTTCATCTTCGTCACCAACATCGAGTCCAAGGACCCGAGCCAGATCATCAGCGGCAACGAGAAGGTGGTGCGCCCCCGTCTGTCTGACGCCGAGTTCTTCTTCAAGACCGACCTCAAGCAGAGCCTGGCCTCCCGCCTACCGCGCCTCGAAACCGTGCTGTTCCAGCAACAGCTCGGCACCGTCAAGGCCAAGGTCGAGCGCATCGAGACCGTCGCCGGCTTTATCGCCGAGCGCATCGGTGCCAACGTGGCTCAGGCCAAGCGTGCCGGCCTGCTCTCCAAGTGCGATCTCATGACCAACATGGTCGGCGAGTTCGCCAGCACCCAGGGTGTCATGGGGATGCACTACGCCCGTCACGACGGCGAAGACGAAGTGGTGGCCGTGGCCCTGAACGAGCAGTACATGCCGCGCTTCGCCGGTGATGCCCTGCCGTCCGCGCTGGAAGCCTGCGCCGTGGCGCTGGCCGACAAGCTCGACACCCTGGCCGGTATCTTCGGCATCGGCATGCTGCCCAAAGGCGACAAGGATCCCTTCGCCCTGCGCCGCGCCGCCATCGGTGCCTTGCGCATCATGACCGAGAAGCAGCTGGATCTGGATCTGGTTGAACTGGTGGAAGAAGCGGTTCGCGTCTACGGCGACAAGCTGACCAACAAAACCGTCGTCACCGACGTGGTCGACTTCATGCTGGGCCGCTTCCGCGCCGCCTATCAGGACGAAGGCATAGGTGCCGACGTGGTGCTGGCCGTGCTGGCCCGCCGCCCGACCCGTCCGCTGGACTTCGATCGTCGCGTCAAGGCCGTCAGCCACTTCCGCAGCCTGGATGCCGCACTGGCACTGGCTGCCGCCAACAAGCGCGTCAGCAACATCCTGGCCAAGGTGGAAGGCGAGCTGCCGACCGTCGTCAAGCCGGAACTGCTGGTCGATGCCGCCGAGAAGGCGCTGGCCACCCAGGTTGCTGCACTGCAAGCCGAACTGGCACCGCTGTTCGCGGCCGGTGACTATCAGGCTGCCCTCACCCGTCTGGCCGCCCTGCGCGAGCCGGTCGACACCTTCTTCAACGAGGTGATGGTGATGGCAGAAGACGAGGCCCTCAAGGCCAACCGTCTGGCGCTGCTAAACAACCTGCGCAACCTGTTCCTGCAAGTGGCGGATATCTCGCTGCTGCAGTGATTTTGGTTAGATTGAACTCTATAAAATAGGCGCCCAAGGGCGCCTATTTTTTGGAATCGAACTAAAAATTTAAATAATCATGGTTTTATGTCCGCCTATACCAATCCAATAATAATATGTAAACCAGATTTCCTTAATTTTAGAACTACGAACTAGCACTACAAAAAATCATCTTTCTATGTATTTATCAAAAATACTAACCGCTTGCATCTCAGTCAATATTTTACCGCAATAATTAGCAACCCCATAAATAACCAACAATTTTACAATAACATCATTGATCTCTTCTTGATTCGTAGGTGTTGATATTTCTTTAGCTATTAGAAACTGCCTTTTTAATCTTTCAAATTCTAATGTGTGTAACTCAGAGACGTGGGAAAACTCATCTATAAGTTGCTTTAAATCAAGCGGAGCTGTTTCTATATACACACTTAAATATTTAGCAACAAACCTTTTTATTTCACCTTGTTCATTTTGTTCTGACAAGGATAAACCTGCGAAGAAACCAAAACCCTCATTGATATTCAATATTGCCTTATCAAATAAATCATACTTGGATTTATGAAAATCAAATATTCGCTCATGGGCTCTAAACTTATTACTTTCAACAATCTCCTTTACCTTTATTTTAAATTGAAATTTTGCTGTAAAGTAGGCTGCTAATGCAGTAATTATAGCAGGGCCTAATATTTTAACCGACTCCAAAGCAACATCTTGCCAACTCGCCCCCATAGTCCTCTCATCCTTTTAATTTATAAAAATCATTATGAAAATACCGCATGGTTATCAAGAGATCTATATCAACATCATAATTTACGTTAAAAAACATCATTGCAACTTTTAAAATATCTATTTGCCATAATATTAAGGAAGACGGAAACCGCTGAGAATAGGCAGAAAAACTTGAGGTTTGATTCGTGAGGCCTAATCGGATATTCGAGACATTAGAATCGAATCTCATACCAAGGGAGCATGCCGAGCTGCGACCCCATTGGCTTTTATTGGCATTATGACACCCTGTGGCTACTGAGCCGTTAGCAAGAAACGATGGTTTTTCCGCCCTCTCATTCAGCTCCAGTCAATATCAAAAACCCATACATTGATATAATAGTGCCGTATGTATCATTCCAGCGAGGATAATAGTGCCTAGTCAGCACTATCGTTCAATTCAAAAGGGTGATACATCTCAAAAAAACAGATAATACCGCTATTCAGTTGGCGATTTTTATTTGACAAGAAACATTAATATCAAAGCTGACACAATAAATAAACATATTGGCCATATCTGCAATCTGTATCACGTTAAAGGACATCTGTATGAAGCGTCACCTTGTCGTGCTTGGCACCATGCTCGTACTGAGCGCCTGCTCTTCGACTCCCGACAGTGAATATATGAAAGAGGGCGCCTCCGAGGCCCAGAGAACGGATGCCCTGTCCGAATGCCAATATCAGGTGAAGCTCAACAAGATCGAGGATGAGGAGCAGGAAGAGTTGATCAACCTGTGCATGCAAGGCAAAGGCTTCCGCCTGACCGCCATCGAGTAATCCGCTGCCGCGATCACCGTCTTGTCGCAATAAGAAGCCCCCATGATGACCATCATCGGGGCTTTTTTCCATCAGGCTTGAGGGTGACCACTGCCAGCCAAATCTGTATACCCGCCTTTTCCGTGTACAATCCCTCACTCGTTCCAGCCTCTTTGACCCGACGGCGACCCCATGAACCGTACGCCCCTGTTGTTGATGATCTGCACCACCCTGTTGGCGGCTGCCGGCTGGTTCTTCTCCAAGGAGGCGATCCGCGAACTGCCCCCCGCCGCCTTTATCGGCAGTCGCTTCCTGCTGGCGGCCCTGATCCTGTTGCCCCTTGCCATCTTGTACGAACCCAGGCCCAGCCGCGCCCAGCTGCTGCGTGCCCTGGGTTGCGGCTCCTTGCTCGGCCTCAACCTGCTGCTCTGGGTGACCGCCATCAGCCAGAGCGACGCCCTCGGCAGCGGCGCCTTTATCATGAGCGTCGCCACCCTGATGGCGCCACTGGCCGCCTGGGCCGGCTTCAAGACCCGCCCCGGCCGCCACTACTGGACCACACTTCCCCTGGCCGTGGCAGGTCTGCTGCTGCTCTCGAGCGGCACCGACTGGGGCGTCTCCCGCTCCCTGCTCTGGTTCCTGGCCGCCGCCATGGCGCTCGGCACCCAGCTCGCGGTCCATCGCCACTTCGCCCAGTCGATCCCGCCGCGCTGGCTCACCTGCATCCAGCTGGCCATGACGGGCCTGATCGGTACCACGCTGTCCCTGCTGACCGAGAGCTGGCCACCCCTGGTCAGCACCAGCACCTGGGGCTGGTTCGCCGCCAGCGTGCTGCTCGCCACCACCTTGCGCTACCTGCTGCTGACCCTGGCCCTGAGCAAGATGACCACCACCCACGCGGCCCTGTTGATGCTGCTCGAACCCGTCTGGACCCTGATGCTCAGCACCCTCTGCTATGGGGAGGCCCTCGGCGGCGCCAAGCTGGCCGGTGCCGGGCTGGTGCTCGGGGCCCTGGTGCTCTATCAGCTGCCCCTGCTGCGCAGCGGCGCACGGCTGCCGGCGAAGGGGCGCGGCACCGATTAGCCCCTAGGTTCGATTGGCGCAGCATCATCGAATCGATGCCAAGCTATCGCGACGCCGCCCCTTGCAGAGGCTGCGCCATGTCGGGGATGGGCATCGGCGATGGCCGCTGTTAGGGTATGGCCATTCATGTGATAGACGAGCGAGACGTTATGCACCGCAAGACCCTGGCCCTGCTGCTGGCCACCCATCTACTGGTCGGGGGGATTGGCTTTGCCGCCGGCATCTATCTGCTGCCGATCCTGATAGCGCCACCCGCCCCGAGTGGCGAGCAGGTGGCGGCCAGCCAGGCGCAGGCGACCTATCAAGGCACCTTCAAGCGGGACTTGAAAGACAGCGATCGGCTGCATTGGGGTGAGGGGCGGGTGAGCATAGGGCCTGACGCCATCGGCCTGATGGGCCAGCTGGCGCCTGGGCCCGACTATCAGCTCTATCTGTCGCCGACCTTCGTGGAGACGGAGGCGGACTTCGCCCGCCTGAAGCCGCAGATGGTACATATCGGGCCGGTGAAGACCTTCGACAACTTTATCGTGCCGCTGCCGACCAATATGGATCCATCTGACTACAACAGCGTGATCATCTGGTGCGAGACGTTCGGACAATTCATTACCGCTGCCCAGTATCAAAAAAACTGATCATGCTGACTAGCGGCGTGACCAGGGCAGCATAAAGCATTAAAACCAACAAAAACGGCGCCCGCAGGCGCCGTTTTGCTATTTCCCCGACTCGATACAGAGGCTGAAAATCATCTTCTTCAGCCGGTATAGGCGGGCAACCAACCCACCATGTTGAGCAGGTGGAAGACGGCGGTCAGCACCCCGAACAGGATCACCAGGGCGATCATCAGCACCCCGCCCGGGGCGCGGAAGCCTTCGCCCTTGTCACCCTGGGCCGAACGCACCTTCCAGGCCAGCAGGGGCGGAATGATGCAGGTCCAGAGGGTGGCCACGGCGCCGGCATAGCCGATGGCGACCAGGAAGCCGAACGGGAACAGCAGGGAGAGCAGCAGCGGCGGCAGGAAGGTCAGGGCCCAGGACTTGGTGCGGCCGCTGCGGTCGTTGTCGAATTTGAACAGATCCGCCAGGTAGTCGAACACCCCGAGCCCCACCCCGATAAAGGAGGAGAGGATGGCCGCCATGGAGAAGGCGTTGAGGGCATTCGCCACCGCCTCGGATTCGATCACCGAGCCCAGCGCGGTGAGCAGGGCATCCACGTTGCCACCCTGCTCGATCACCGGGCCGAAGGCGCTGCGCGGCAGGTTGCCGAACACGCTGGCCAGCCAGATGAGGTAGAAGGCGAGCGCGATCACGGTGCCGCCCAGGATGGCGCGACTGGCGCGGCGCTCCTCGCCGTAGTAGGCGCGCATGGATGACACCGAATGGTGATAACCGAAGGAGGTGAGCGCCACCGGCAGCATCACCAGGGCATAGGGGGCGTAGCTGTGCTCGGCACCGACCCTGTCGAGCAGCAGATCCAGGCGGATGTTCATGGACATGCCCGAGATGCCGAAGGCGAAGCTCAGCCCCATCAGGATCACCAGCAGGATAGAGATGCGGTCCACCGCCCGGGTGGAGTGCCACACCACGAAGGAGAAGCCCAGGGTGAAGAGCACCGAGGCCCACTGGCTGCCGAGCCCGGTCATCCCCTCTATGATGAGGCCCGCCGAGGTGATGTAGGCGTAGAGCAGGATGCCGCCGACGAAATAGACGCTTAAGTTGTTGAGGGCGTTGACCTTGTTCCCCAGCAGATCCCGGGTCACGGTATCGAAGGAGACGCGCAATGGGTAGCCCCGATAGGACTCCAGCAGCATCCAGCCGGAGACGGTCATCACCACCATGGTCAGCGCCACCGCGAGCATGGACCAGAGGGACCAGGCACCCGCCCCCGCACTCGGCAGCCCCAGCATGCCAGCTCCCACGCAGACGCCGGCAATGATGCATGCCCCGCCCACCAACGATGGTTTATGTTCCATTTACTTCCCCAAAGACGATTGTTGATCTGGTCGCGACCGCGGACCGTTGCATCTGCTACGCCGGTTGTCATCGTAAGATCGCGCTCATCTGTACTATCGGTGCCCAGCCGCTTGCTGCTGCGTCGGCGGCAGAAGCTGTGCTATCGGTGCCCAGCCGCTTGCTGCTGCATCGGCGGCAGAAGCTGTGCTATCGGTGCCCAGCCGCTTGCTGCTGCGTCGGCGGCAGAAGCTGTGCTATCGGTGCCCAGCCGCTTGCTGCTGCATCGGCGGCAGAAGCTGTGCTATCGGCGCCCAGCCGCTTGCTGCTGCATCGGCGGCAGAAGCTGTGCTATCGGCGCCCAGCCGCTTGCTGCTGCATCGGCGGCAGAAGCTGTGCTATCGGCGCCCAGCCGCTTGCTGCTGCGTCGGCGGCAGAAGCTGTGCTATCGGCGCCCTGGCCGCTTGCTGCTACGTCAGCGAGGCAAGACGTGGCTGAGGCTAGCTACCGATCCCAACATGGCAGCAAGGCCGCCATTTTGGGGGTGTGACTTTACCCTGCTCACCCCCGGGTATCAAATGTTGGTGTCATTGCCCATGGCGCTATCTCTGGCGAACGGCCCCGTCTGCGGGAGGTGCGGCACTATACTCAAGCCGGTTTTCACGGCAAGGAGCCACCCCATGGACAGGAAGTTCGTCATCAGTGCCCTCTGCTATGCCCTGCTCGGCATGGTGCTCGGCATCTATATGGCCGCCAGCAAGGATCACAGCCAGTTCGTGACCCATGCCCACATCATGCTGGTCGGTTTCGTGGTCTCGTTTATCTATGCGCTCTGCCACCGATTGTGGCTCGGCAACCCAAGCGGGCGGCTGGCGTGCATCCAGTTCTACCTGCACCAGCTGGGGGCGCTGGTGATGTCGGTCGGGCTCTACCTGCTCTATGGCCGGCTGTTGCCAGCGGAGCGGCTCGATCCCCTGCTCGCCCTCTCCTCCCTGGCGGTGCTGATCGCCATGGGGATCATGCTGGCCCTGTTTATGCGGCGCCAACCCCTAACGCAGCCATAAGAAAACGGCGCCCGAGGGCGCCGTTTTTTACGATGAGATCTGCCGGGTATCCGACCCCTTATTCGGGGCTGCCATTTAGCAGCAGAAGAGCACGAAATATTTATCTCTGGCGAAATAAATCACTGCCGCCACTCTCAATCACATCATTCGCAACCTGGTGAGCAACAGGGCACAGAACAATCCCAGCCCCCGACTGATCATGCCTCTACCAGTTTCTCTTGTTTCTTGCCGCTCGTCTGAACGCCCTGCTCCACCTCTTTCAGCCTGGCGGTAAAGTGGCGCAGCACCGCCGGCTCATAAATAAAGTCGAGCCCCTTCACGTTCCTGGCGTTCTTCTTCACCTCGCCGAAGGCCTCGATGACGAAGTCCATGTGGGTTTGGGTATAAGTCGCGCGCGGTATGGTGAGGCGCAGCAGCTCCGCCGGGCAGGGATGCTGCTTGCCGGTAGCGGGATCCCGCCCCAGCAGCAGGGAACCGATCTCCACCGCCCGGATGCCCGCCACCTTGTACAGCTCGCACGCCAGGGCGTGGGCCGGGAACTGATCCGCCGGGATATGGGGCAGCAGCTTGCCTGCGTCCACGAAGGCCGCGTGGCCTCCCGCCTGCTGGCACACCACGCCGATCGCCTCGAGGCCATTCACCAGGTACTGCACCTGACCGATGCGGTAGGCCAGCCAGTCCTGGCGCATGCCGTCGCGCAGGCCGACCGCGAGCCGCTCCATGGCCCCCCCTTCCAGGCCGCCGTAGGTCGGGAAGCCCTCCTGCACCACGCACAGGGTGCGGCACTCGGTGTAGACGTCCAGCATGCTGTCGTCCTTGAAGCAGAGCAGGCCCCCCATCTGCACCATGGCATCCTTCTTGGCTGACATGGCAAGGCCGTCCGCGTACTGGTAGGACTCCATGGTGATCGCCTCTATGCTCCAGTCCGCGTAGCCGGGCTCGCGCTGCTGGATGAAGTAGGCGTTCTCCGCGAAGCGGGCCGAATCCATGATCACCGGAATGTCGTATTTGCGGGCGATGGCATAGACCGCCTTCAGGTTGGCGATGGAGACCGGCTGGCCGCCGGCGGAGTTGCAGGTGATGGTGCTGACGATGTAGGGCACGTTGGCTGGGCCCGCCTCCAGGATGGCCTCCTCCAGCTTGACCAGATCGAAGTTGCCCTTGAAGTCGGCGGTGACCGAGGTGTCGAACGCCTCCTTGGTGTAGACGTTCTTGGCGACGCAGCAGTTGATCTGGGTGTGACCCTGGGTGGTGTCGAAGAAGTAGTTGGACAGCGCCACCATCTTCTTGCGATCCAGCCCCTTCTCCTGCTCCCGCTTCTTGATCAGCACGGGGATGTAGATCTGCTCGGCGCCGCGCCCCTGGTGGGTGGGGATGGTGAGGGAATAGCCGAAGATCTCCTGCACCGCCTGCTGCAGGGCGTAGTAGCTGCGGCTGCCGCTGTAGGCCTCGTCACCGCGCAGCATGGCGGCCTGCATGTTCTGGGTGATGGCGCCGGTGCCGCTGTCGGTCAGCAAGTCGATGAAGACATCCTCGCTGTCCAGCAGGAAGGGGTTCATACCTGCCCGGACTATGGCCTCGTCCCGGTAGGCACGGGTGGTGCGCTTGACCGGCTCGATGACACGAATACGGAACGGCTCGGGAAGATGCTTGAAGTTTTCCATAATATAAACACCCAACTTTAAATATTCAGGATGAGTCTCATCTCCCGCCTTAATTAATAGTTGGCGGAAATAACGCTATGAGATCGGGTGCACGCCGGCGCCCCGCCAATCAATATGGCGAGCGAGGGTGCAGATTATTTCGGTTCAGGGATTCGGGCAGGCTTGGATTATTGTCAGCAATAGCCAAGCGGCCGCGGGAATTACAGCGGGAAGAAGAAGGCGATCTTGTGATCCAGGGTAAACCACTTGGGTGAAGCGATCAGGGTAGCCATGTTGTTGCTCATCTGGTTGAAATGAATAACGCAGCATTAACGCACCCTATTATGGATGGCAGCCCTTCATTATCAATTACGAGATCAGATATTTGGGATGGCGCTAACAGTTTTATCGGGAGAGCAATATATGGCTCACTCCCCCGTTAACGCCATTTAACCATCGCGCCTTCCCTGCGCAGCCTCAATGGTTCAGCCAGGGCAGCCGTTGCAGCAACTCGTATCGGTCGGCGAGCGGCGTCTGGCTGACCCAGATATCCAGCAAGCCGTATGAGAGCAGTGGCAGCACCAGCAGCAACAGGCAGAGCAGGCCCAGCAGCCACTGGGGCTCCAGCCTGCGTGCCCTGCTGCCCAAGTACAGTGCATCGGCGCTTTTGGGGCAGGCGGCGACGCAGCTCATGCAGCTGCTGCACTCGAGGCTGTGCACCGCGATCAGCTGGTGCACCTGGATGCGGGACGGGCAGGCCCGGCTGCACCTGTCGCAGTCATGGCCAGCACTTCGCAGGCAGCGGTCCGGGTCGCGGCGAATGCGCAGAGGTGTCAGCAGGCCGAGTAAAGAGAGCCAGGCGCCGTAGGGGCAGAGGTAGCGACAGAATCCCTGCCGGAAGGCGACGGTGAGCAGCAGCACCCAGCAGAGGCAGAGGCCGGAGATGAGGGTCAGGTTGAAGAAGAAGGCCCCCATCTTCATGTCCGCCGCCTGATGGTAGGGGCTGGCGAGATAGCCGGGCAGGGCGGCGGCGGGCACCGCCAGCAATATGATGAAGAGCAGGAAACCGAGCACCAGAAACTTCTGGGCCCGCAGCAGCCAATCCAGCCAGCGGGGCGGCACCCACTCCCCCGGCAACAGGCGAGTACGCAGTCGGTGCAGCCACTCACCCACCAGCCCGAGCGGGCAGAACCAGGCGCAGAACGCCCGCCCCAGCAGCAGGGCCGACAGGCTGAGCACCAGCACCGTGATGGTGGCCGCCGGATGGTGCGGATCCGCGATGCCCTGCCCGAGCCAGGCCCGCAACCCGAGCCCGCCGGCGATGGGCAGGAAGCCGTCCACCACGTCCGGACGCACCAGCCAGGGGGGGATCCCCTGCCCCAGCTGCCAGATATGGACGCCGTACTGCACAGTCACCAGCCCCCAGCAGAGCAGCAACAGGTGGCGGGTCCAGGCCCGCAGCGGCTGGCTGCTGATCTCGGCCAGCACGGGCAAGGGCCAGATGCGGTGCAGCAAGCCGAGGCTGCCGACCACCAACCCCAGCGCGAGCCAGAGCACCGAGTCCGCTGCCACCAGCCAGGCGGCGCCGGCCAGCACGAGGGAGAGAGTCCATGACCAACCGGATCGCCCCTGCCACAACAGCAGGACCAGATAGACCAGGCCAGCGGCCATAGTCACGGCTTCGATCACACTCATGCTTCCCTCACTGCGCTCATCCGGATCAGGGGCTCAGGGTAACCAACATCTGAGTTGATTAATTTGATCTGCATGGGCAATGGGGGTCATTCGCACCGATCCATCCCCGGTGACTCCCCCCTTGCGGCTGTTGAACCTTATTATTTTCGGCTGTTGAACAGGGGCTGATCCGACGAACCCTGCTCGGCCCAGAAGTGGATGTTGAAGCGGGCATCCTCGGACAGCTCGACCCTGTGCCAGTACTGAGGCGGGCTGGTGGCGAACTGGCCGGCGTGGATCACCAGGCTGATCTCAGGCTGTTCGGCCCGCTCGTCGGCGAAGCCGTGATAGGTGACGGTGCCCTCCATCACGCAGAGCTGGCCGAACACCCCGGCCGCGGTGTTGTGATGGCTGAGCAGGGCCGGCGGCACGTTGGCGCGGGTGAAGAAGGGGGTGGAGCGACGAGCGACCCAGTGGGTAGGAATAAGCTGCATGGACATGGTAATTCTCCTCGAATGGCCGGTCTGCCCGGCCTTGAATAGTTGACGGATCAGCGGGGCAGCTGGCGCAGCAGCGGGAAGGCGGCGCTCATCTTGTCGCCTCCCACCACGAAGCCGCACAGTTCGCCATCTGCACCGCGCGCCTCGGCCACCATGCCGTGCTGGTTCCAGTGGCACTGCCAGGCGAGATCCTCGCCCTGGGTGCGGCCCGCCAGTTGCAGCGGATAGCGCGGCGTCTTCACCTTCACCAGCATGGGCGGCAGGGTCAGCGGGGTCGGGGTGCCGAGCAGGGTCCTGGCCAGGGCACTGGCCCCCAGCACTATGGGCTGTAGGAAGGGAAGCAGCTGCCCCTGCCACTCGGCGCAATCCCCCAGCGCGAAGATATGGGGATCGCTGGTGCGCAGCAGATCGTCGATCAGTATGCCGCGCCCCACCGCCAGCCCGGCCCTCTGGGCCAGGGGCAGATTCGGCCGCAGGCCGATCGCGGCGATCACCAGATCCTGCTCGCAGGTGCGGCCGTCGCTCAGGGTCACTCGCCAGCCATCGCCGGGCTGGGCGTCCACTCTGGCAATGCCCTGTCCCAGTTGCAGCTTCACTCCCTGCTCGCGCAGTGCCTGCAGCAACGGCTGGCTCAGGGCCGCCGGCAACAGGCTGCTCAGCGGGCTCTCGGCCAAGTCCAGCAGGGTGACCTCGCGACCATCGCTCGCCATATCCATCGCCAGCTCGCAACCAATCAGCCCCGCCCCCAGCACCAGGATGCGGCGAGCCTGACGGATCGATGCCTCGGCGGCGGCATACTCCTGCTGGCTGTTGAGGGTGACAAGGAATTCGCTTCCCGCCATATCGGGCCGCGCCGCGCTGGCGCCGGTGGCCAGCACCAGCTGGCCGTAGGGGAACTCCCCCTGGCCGGTCAGCACCAGCCGCCGGACGGGATCTATGCCGAGCACCGGGCAGTGGGGCAGCAGCGTGATGCGCTGCTGCTCGGCGAAGGCGGCGCCGCTCAGCCGGGTCATGGCCGCGGCGCTGCAGCCCCGGCTCACCACGTGGCTCAGGTCCGGCTTGTTGTACTCGTCGCCGCTGTCGGCGGTGATGAGGCGGATGGGCCGCTCGCCGTCCAGCTTGCGTAGGCTCTTGACCAGCTGCTGGGCGGCGAAGCCGCTACCGATCACCACAATCTCCCGGCTGGTGCCAGCGTCATTCAGGGTTGCTGCATTCATACGCAGGCCTCCAGCGCGCAGGGTTCGAACACCTCCTTGCCGATGCCGCAGCCCGGGCAGAGGAAGCTGTCCGGCACCTGGGCCCAGGGGGTGCCCGGCGCCACCAGCTGATCCGGCTCGCCCTGGGCCGGGTCATAGACCCACTGGCAGACCACGCAGAGCATGCTCTGGTCATCATCCAGCGTGCTGGCGGCCGGGGCGGCGGCTTGAGGGGTCGGAACCATCACGGGGGCTGGCGTCACGGCAGCCTGAGTTGTGGTGATCGGACGGGGCGGGTGCAGCGCCCACTGGCGGGCGAGTTGGCGGCCATGCTCGCGGCACTCGGCCAGCGCCGAGCCATCCGGCCGCCACTTGGTCTTGAGGGAGAGGCTGATGTCGAAGCCCGCGTCCATCAGCCGGGTCTGGATCCGGTCCACGGCACCGCCGGTCCAGCCGTAGCTGCCAAAAGCCGCGGCGCGCTTGTTTCTGAAGCGCAGGCCGGTGATCTCCTCCAGCATGCCCGCCACCTTGGGCATCATGACGTTGTTCATGGTGGAGGAGCCCACCAGTATCCCCTTGGAGCGGAACACCTGGGTCAGGATCTCGTTCTTGTCGTGGCGCGCCACGTTGTAGATCTTCACCGCCACGCCTGGGTCCACCTCGTGGATGCCCTGGGCGATGGCGTCGGCCATCATGCGGGTATTGTTGGACATGGAGTCGTAGAACAGGGTGATGCGATCCTCCTGGTAGTGATCCGCCCACTCCAGGTATTTGAGGATGATCTGGGTGGGATCCTCGCGCCAGACGATGCCGTGGGAGGTGGCCACCATGCTCACCGGCAGGTTGAAGCCCAGCACCTCCTTGATCTTGGCGGTCACCAGCGGGCTGAAGGGGGTGAGGATGTTGGCGTAGTAGCGCTGGCACTGCTCCATCAGCTCGGTCTGATCCACCTCGTCGTTGAACAGGTGCTCGTCGCAGTAGTGCTGGCCGAAGGCGTCGTTGGAGAACAGCACGGCGTCCTCCGTCATGTAGGTCATCATGCTGTCGGGCCAGTGCAGCATGGGGGTCTCGATAAACACCAGCTGCTTGCCGTTGCCTATGTCCAGGCTGTCCCCCGTCTTGACCGGCTGGAAGTTCCACTCCGGGTGATGATGGTGGCCGGTGATGGAGTCGATGGCGTTGTGGGTGCAGTAGATGGGGGTGCCCGGGATGCGGGCCATCAGCTCGGTCAGGGCGCCGGCGTGATCCTCCTCGGCGTGGTTGATCACCACATAATCGATGGAAGCGAGATCGATCTCCGCCGCCAGGTTCTGCACGAACTCGCGGCTGAACTTGTGATCCACCGTGTCGATCAGCACGTTCTTCCCTTCGCGGATGAGGTAGCTGTTGTAGCTGGTGCCCTTGTGGGTCTTGTACTCGGTGCCGTGGAAGTCGCGTACCTCCCAGTCCCGTTGGCCGACCCAGTGGATGTTGTTTTTGACGTGAATGCTCATGCGGTGGTTCCTCAGAATGCCATAGCGAATGTTCGACTGAACTCGCTATTGCAGTTGACGTGCCAACTCATAAGCTGTTGTTTTTAATAGCTACTAATATCAGCCATTGTCATTAAGACAGTCAGCAAATATAGTCATAACCACAACACCACTGTCATTTGGACAATACCTAGTGATCTCGACCGACAGCCTGGCGCGCATCGCCCTCGATCTGCAACTCGGCATCTCCCATCAGGACAGATTCCACCGCCTGATCCAGAGCGTGCGCAGCCTGCTGCACTCCGATGCCTCGGCCCTGCTGCGCTACGAGGGTGGCCAGTTCATCCCGCTGGCCATCGATGGCCTGACGCAGGACGTGCTGGGCCGCCGCTTCGCCCTCAAGGACCACCCGCGCATGGAGGCTATCGCCCGTGCCGGCGACGTGGTGCGCTTCCCCGCCGACAGCCAGCTGCCCGACCCCTATGACGGCCTGCTCCCGGATCACGGCGACTTCAGGGTGCACGCCTGCGTCGGCCTGCCGCTGTTCGCGGATCAGGCGCTGATCGGCGCCCTGACCATAGACGGCATGAACCCGGCCCAGTTCGACGGCATCAGCGACGAGGAGTTGCGCCTGGTGGGAGCCCTGGCCGCCGCCGCCCTCAGCAACGCCCTGCTGCTGGAGCGGCTCGCCCGCCAGAGCAGCGAGCCGCTGGCCTCCGGCGCCCGGACCGGCCCTGGCCAGCCGGAGATGATAGGCCACTCCCCCGCCATGGCCCGGCTGCGCCACGAGATCGATGTGGTGGCGAACTCGGAGCTGAACGTGCTGATCCTGGGGGAGACGGGGGTCGGCAAGGAGCTGATCGCCAAGGCGGTGCATCAGGGCTCCCTGCGCGCCAAGGCGCCCCTGGTCTACCTCAACTGCGCCGCCCTGCCGGAGTCGGTGGCGGAGAGCGAGCTGTTCGGCCATGTGAAGGGAGCCTTCACCGGCGCCATCCACCACAGGGCGGGCAAGTTCGAGCTGGCCGATCGGGGCACCCTCTTTCTCGACGAGATAGGCGAGCTCTCCCTGCCGCTGCAGGCCAAGCTGCTGCGGGTGCTGCAATACGGCGACTTGCAGCGGATCGGTGACGACACCCCGCTCAAGGTGAACGTGCGTATCCTGGCCGCCACCAACCGGGATCTGAAGCAGGCGGTGGTGGAGGGGCAGTTCCGGGCCGATCTCTATCACCGGCTGAGCGTCTTCCCGATCCACGCCCCGGCGCTGCGCGAACGCCCCGGCGACATTCCCCTGCTGGCCGGTTATTTTTGCGAACGCTGCCGGGTCAGCCTGGGACTGGAGCGGCTGCGCATCCAGCCCCAGGCGCTGCAGCTGCTCGGCCGCCACGACTGGCCTGGCAACGTGCGGGAGCTGGAGCACGCCATCCACCGCGCCGCCGTGCTGGCCCGGGCCGAGCAGAGCAGCCAGACGCCGACCCTCGCCAGTCACCACTTCAATCTGGCGGCCGGCCCCCTGCCCCCGTCCACCAGCCCCAGCGTGGCGCCGGTTGCCCCCTTGCCCGGCGGGCTCGGGCTGCGCGCCGCCACCGATGCCTTCCAGCTCGCCCTGATAGAGCAGGCCCTGACGGCCCATGGCGGCAACTGGGCCGCCACCGCCCGCGCCCTGGAGCTCGACAGCGGCAACCTGCACCGCCTCGCGAGGCGGCTCGGCCTCAAAGACTGAGACAAGGCGCGCGGCGCCCATAAACAAAAACCCCCTCCTGACGGAGGGGGTTTTTCGTTGCATCGGATGCTGCTGGAGGGTCAGCGCAGGGACTTGACCGAGCGACGGACGATAAGCTCAGGCTGGACCGTCATGGACTCGACTTCCAGGGCCTTGTTGCGGATCCGGCTCACCAGATGCTGCACCGCCAGCAGGCCCAGCTCGGCCTTGGGATGGCGAATGGTGGTGAGCGGCGGGCTGGAGAAGCGCGCCATCTCGATATCGTCATAGCCAATCATGGAGATGTCGTCAGGCACCTTGACCCCGGCTTCCCAGGCGGCGCAGATGGCACCTATGGCCATGGGATCGTCGAAGGCAAACACCGCGGTCGGCCGCGGCTTGAGGGCCAGGATGCGCTGCATGGCATCGAAGCCGCTCTGGCTCTCGTAGTCACCCTCGAAGATCTGTTCCTCTTTCAGGGTCAAGCCGTGCTCGCCCAGGGCATCGCGCACCCCGTCCAGCCGCTGCTGGGTGGTCGGTTTGGAGAGCTGGCCAGTGATGCAGACGATCTCTTTATGGCCCTGCTCCAGCAGATGGCGCACCGCCAGACGCGCGCCTATGCGGGCGTTGTCGTTGATCACGTTGGCGAAATCGCACTCGGTGCCCCAGTCCAGCACCACCTGTGGCACGTTCTTGTGAATGCGCAGCATGTCGCGCAGCGGGGTGTCGATGTCGGTTCCCAGCACCAGCAGGCCATCCACCCGCTTCTCCATCAGCATGCGCAGATAGTGCTGCTGACGGGGCGGCTGGTTTTCGGTGTTGCACAGGATCAGGCTGTAGCCCTGCTCGAAGCAGTAGGCTTCCACCCCCTGCACCACTTCCGCGAAGAAGGGGTTGGCACTGGTGGTCACCAGCATGCCGATGGTCTTGGTCGAATTTATCTTGAGGCTGCGCGCCACCGAGTTCGGCGCGTAGTTGAGTTCTGCCACCGCCTCAAGCACTTTTTGAGTCGCATCTTCGCTGACCCGACGGGTGTGATTGAGTACATGTGAGACGGTGGAGATGGATACGCCTGCACGGGAAGCGACATCCTTGATAGTGGCCATCTCTGTCTCCTGAAGATCAAAAGCGGAACAGTAGCAGATTTCCCGAATAAAGGCTTGGTTTTAACGGGAGCTGCCAGCGAATTGTCAATGCTGGCTAATCTAGGCGGACATTTCTATTTGCGCAAACGAATTTTGGTCAAAATGAGAGCAGGCGCAGAGCGAAATATCGCCAGCTTTTTACTCTGACAAT
This sequence comes from Aeromonas sp. MR16, assembly GCF_022549315.1. Taxonomy (NCBI): domain Bacteria; kingdom Pseudomonadati; phylum Pseudomonadota; class Gammaproteobacteria; order Aeromonadales; family Aeromonadaceae; genus Aeromonas; species Aeromonas sp. MR16. Next base: position 36,649 of record NZ_JAKZFK010000022.1, read on the forward strand.
TGTCACCATGACAATTTGTTATATGTATGTTACGCCATCATGGCGATATTAAACTCCAAAAACAGACAACCAACAGCGCATTAGTTCTGAAAAATCACTACCACCCCCTCCCCGGTTAGTATCTTTAACATCTTGTCATGGCAGGGCGAGGGATGATAGAACCTTGTCTATTACCGGGCTGACGGGATACAGGCTCGGAATGATGCGCAAAAAACGAAACATTTCACTGATTAAGGGACGAATCAATGCATAACTTGAGCAAATTGGCAATCAGAGCAGCGGTTTCTTTGGCTCTGTTTGGATCGGTTTCCATGGCCAACGCGGCCGATACCATCAAGATCGGCATCGCCGGCCCGCTGACCGGCCCGGTCGCCCAGTACGGTGACATGCAGTTCACCGGCGGCAAGATGGCGGTCGAGCAGATCAACAAGGCGGGCGGCATCAAGGGCAAGCAGATCGAAGCCGTCATCTATGACGACGCCTGCGATCCCAAGCAAGCCGTGGCCATCGCCAACAAGGTGATCAACGACGGCGTCAAGTTCGTGGTCGGCCACCTCTGTTCCGACAACACCCTGCCCGCCTCCGACATCTATGAAGATGAAGGCGTGCTGATGATCACCCCGGCCTCCACCAACCCCAAGATCACCGAGCGTGGCTATCAGCTGACCATGCGTACCATAGGTCTGGACAGCGACCAGGGCCCGACCGCCGCCAAGTACATCATCGAACAGGTCAAACCCCAGCGCGTGGCCGTCATCCACGACAAGAAGCAGTACGGTGAAGGCATCGCCACCAGCGTGAAGGCTGCGCTGGAGAAGGCTGGCGTCAAGGTAGTGGCCTTTGAAGGCATCACCGCCGGCGACAAGGACTTCTCCGCCCTGATCGCCAAGCTGCAGAAAGAGAACGTGGACTTCGTCTATTACGGCGGCTACCACCCGGAGCTGGGTCTGATCCTGCGCCAGGCGGGCGAGAAGGGTCTGAAGGCCAAGTTCATGGGTCCGGAAGGCGTGGGTAACAAGGACATCTCCGCCATCGGCGGCCCGGCTTCCGAAGGCCTGCTGGTCACCCTGCCGAACAAATATGACCTGCTGCCTGCCAACGCCTCCATCGTCGCTGCGTTCAAGGCCAAGGGTCAGGACTCCTCAGGCCCCTTCGTCTGGACTACCTATGCCGCGGTACAAACCCTGGCGGCCGGTATCGCCAAGGCGGGTGAAGATGATCCGGCTGCCGTGGCTGCCGCCATCAAGGCCGCACCGATCGACACCGTCATGGGTCCCCTGACCTGGGCACCGAACGGTGACCTGAAGGGCTTCGAGTTCGGTGTGTTCCAGTGGCACGCCGATGGTACCTCCACTCAACTCAAATAATCTGCCGGTCGGGGGTGACAAGCGTCACCCCCTCCTTTCTTTGCGGGCAAGTACAGGGAACGCAGTATGTCCGAACACCTTCTTTATCTGGTTCAGCAGCTGCTGAACGGGTTAACCATTGGTAGCACCTATGCGTTAATCGCCATCGGCTACACCATGGTCTACGGCATCATCGGCATGATCAACTTCGCCCACGGCGAGGTCTACATGATCGGCTCCTATGTCGCCTTCATGGTGATGGCAGGGCTCGCCATGATGGGCATCGACAGCACGGTACTGCTGCTGGGCGGCGCCTTCCTGGTCAGTATCATCATCACCGGCAGCTATGGCTGGACCATAGAGCGGGTCGCCTATCGCCCGCTGCGGGGCGGCAATCGCCTCATCCCCCTCATCTCCGCCATCGGCATGTCGATCTTCCTGCAAAACATGATGCGGATGGCCCAGGGCTCGCGCGATATCGCCATGCCCACCCTGATCTCCGGCGGCTGGAACTTCGGGGCCGAGGACGGCTTCCAGGCCAGCCTCTCCTACATGCAGCTCATCATCTTCGTGGTGACCTTCATCACCATGCTGGCGCTGACCCAGTTCATCGGCCGCTCCCGCATGGGCCGCGCCTGCCGCGCCTGTTCTGAAGACATCAAGATGGCCAACCTGCTGGGCATAGATACCCACGTGGTCATCTCCATCACCTTCGTGCTGGGGGCCGCCCTGGCCGCCGTCGCGGGCGTGCTGCTCGGCATGTATTACGGCGTCATCAACCCCTACCTCGGCTTTATGGCCGGCTTGAAGGCCTTCACCGCCGCGGTACTGGGCGGCATCGGCAGCATCCCGGGCGCCGTCATCGGTGGCCTGTTGCTCGGCGTGGTCGAGGCGCTCACCGCCGGTTATCTCAGCACCGAGTACAAGGACGTGATGGCCTTTGCCCTGCTGATCGCGGTGTTGTTATTCATGCCGACCGGCATTCTGGGTCGCCCGGAGGTCGAGAAGGTATGACACATCCAACTACCCGTACCTGCGTCGTTAACCAGCACAATCCGGAGGTGAAAGCATGAAGCGTCAATTTATCCATGCCTGCATCGCCAGCCTGATGCTGCTGGTGCTCTCCTTCTGGCTGCTCGGCTTCAAGCTCGAGACAGACGGCAACCGCCTGCTGGTGGTGAGCCGGCTCGATGTGTCTCTCGCCTGGTTGCTGGGGGGCGCCGCCCTGGTGTTCTGGTTCCAGATGCTGCGCGGCCAGATCGCCAGGCTGTTCCAGGCCTCCATCAGCGGCTTCTCCGTCGGCTTCACCAAGCTGGTGCTGCCCAGCCCGGAAGAGGCACCCAAGCTCTATAACCTCACCGCCGTGCTGGTGCTGCTGTTCGCGGTGAGCTGGCCCTTCATGGCCTCCCGCGGTGCCATCGATCTGGCCACCCTGGCGCTGATCTACATCATGCTGGGGCTGGGCCTGAACGTGGTGGTGGGTCTGGCCGGTCTGCTGGATCTCGGCTACGTCGGCTTCTACGCGGTCGGTGCCTACAGCTATGCCCTGCTCAACACCTACTTCGGGCTGAGCTTCTGGGAGTGTCTGCCCATCGCCGGCCTGACGGCGGCCACCTTCGGCTTCCTGCTCGGCTTCCCGGTGTTGCGGCTGCGAGGAGACTATCTGGCCATAGTCACCCTGGGCTTTGGCGAGATCATCCGCATCCTGCTCAACAACATGACCAGCCTCACCGGCGGCCCGAACGGCATCTCCGGCATTCCCAAGCCGACCCTCGGCGGCCTGGAATTCAACCGCACCGTCAAGGACGGGGGCTTCGGCACCTTCCACGACTTCTTCGGCATCGCCTACAACGCCAATCACAAGGTCATCTTCGTCTATCTGATGGCATTGCTGCTGGTGATCGCCACCCTGTTCGTCATCAACCGCCTGCTGCGCATGCCGCTGGGCCGCGCCTGGGAAGCGCTGCGGGAAGACGAGATCGCCTGCAAGTCGCTGGGCCTCAACCCCACCATCATCAAGCTGACCGCCTTCACCATAGGGGCCTGCTTCGCGGGCTTCGCCGGCAGCTTCTTCGCCTCGCGCCAGGGCTTCATCAGCCCGGAGTCCTTCGTCTTCATCGAGTCGGCCATCGTCCTTGCGATCGTGGTGCTGGGGGGCATGGGCTCCCAGATCGGGGTGGTGCTGGCCGCCATCGTGATGACGGTGCTGCCGGAGCTGGCCCGTGAGTTCAACGAGTACCGCATGCTGATGTTCGGTCTGCTGATGGTGTTCATGATGATCTGGCGACCCCAGGGCCTGCTGCCGATGAGCCGCCCTCACCTGGAGCTACGAAAATGAGCAACATGAACAACACAAACAACAAGTTGCTGGATGTCTCTGATCTGTCGATGCGCTTCGGGGGTCTGCTGGCGGTCAACGGCGTCAAGCTGGACGTGGACAAGGGGGAAGTGATCTCCATCATTGGCCCCAACGGCGCCGGCAAGACCACCATCTTCAACTGCCTGACCGGCTTCTACCGCCCGACTGGCGGCACCATCCGCTATCGTGGCGAGGAGATCCAGGGCCTGCCCGGCCACCTCATCGCCCGCAAGGGCATAGTGCGCACCTTCCAGCACGTTCGTCTGTTCAAGGAAATGACGGCAGTGGAAAATCTGCTGGTCGCCCAGCACAGGCATCTTAATACCGGTTTTCTGGCCGGTCTGTTCAAGACCCCGGCCTTCCGCCGCGCCGAGAAAGAGGGGCTGGAGCAGTCCGCCTTCTGGCTGGAGAAGGTCGGCCTCAAGGATCTCGCGAACCGCGCCGCCGGCAACCTGGCCTATGGCCAGCAGCGCCGGCTCGAGATCGCCCGCTGCATGGCGACCAGGCCCGAGCTGCTGATGCTGGACGAGCCGGCCGCCGGCCTCAACCCCCACGAGACCGACGAGCTCAACGAGCTCATCACCAGCCTGAGGGACGAGTTTGGCGTCTCCGTCCTGCTGATCGAGCACGACATGAAGCTGGTGATGGAGATCTCCAATCGCATCTTCGTGGTCAATCAGGGCACGCCGCTGGCCCATGGCAAGCCGATTGATATCCGCAACAATCCGGCCGTGATCAAGGCCTATCTGGGCGAGTCGTAAGGACAAAAAGATGTTAGAACTTCGCAACGTATCGACCCATTACGGCAAGATCCAGGCGCTGCACGATGTCAGCGTCGAGGTCAAAGAGGGCGAGATAGTCACCCTGATCGGCGCCAATGGCGCCGGCAAGACCACCTTGCTGATGACGCTCTGTGGCGAACCCAAGCCCAGCAGCGGCAGCATCTGGTTCGAGGGGGAGCAGATAAGCTCCCTCAGCACCGCCCGCATCATGCGCAAGGATATCGCCGTGGTCCCGGAGGGGCGCCGCATCTTCGCCCGCCTGACGGTACAGGAGAACCTGCTGATGGGGTCTTTCTTCGTCGACAAGGCCGAGCAACCGGCCCTGCTGGATCAGGTGTTCACCATGTTCCCGCGCCTGCACGAGCGACTCGAGCAGCGCGCCGGCACCATGTCAGGTGGCGAGCAGCAGATGCTGGCCATAGGCCGCGCCCTGATGAGCAAGCCGCGCCTGCTGCTGCTGGACGAGCCCTCCCTGGGGCTGGCGCCCATCATCATCCAGCAGATCTTCGACACCATATTGCAGCTGCGGGAGAAGGGCATGACCATCTTCCTGGTGGAGCAGAACGCGAACCAGGCGCTCAAGCTGGCGGACAGGGGCTATGTGCTGGAGAACGGCCGGGTGGTGCTGCAAGACACGGGTGCCGCCCTGCTGGCAAACCCGGCGGTGCGTCAGGCCTACCTTGGCGGCTGACAACAGGGTGCCATCGTGCCCGTCATGAGCGCCACCAACCCTGGGCCGGACCGCCATCACTTCTGGTGCGATCCGGCCCTGCCATTTATCGAGACACGGGCGGTGCAGGATGGCCGCCACGTCTGCTACGACAAACACAGCCACGCCCACTTCTCCATCGGCGCCATCACCGGTGGCCACAGCCACTACCTCAACCAGCGCAGCAATCAGGAGGTCGGCAGCGGCCACCTGGTGCTGATGAACCCGGAAGAAGTGCACGCCTGCAACCCCATCGCCGACCAGCCCTGGTCCTATCTGATGTTCTACCTCGACACCGACTGGCTGCACGGCCTGCAGGAAGAGGCGGGACTGGGATCCCGATTCCGCCCCTTCGACATGACGGCGAGCCGGGATCCCGTGCTCTATCTGGCATTGCAGCGGCTGCACCGCGCGCTGTTGCAGGGGCAGGATCCGCTGGCCAAGGAGGTGGCCTGCCAGCTGTTCGGGCACCAGCTGCTGGCCAGGCTGACCCCCGCCAGCTGGGATGATCGCCCGCCGCTGCACCTGCAACGGGCCGCCGAGCTGATGCAGGATGACAGTGCCAGCGCGCTCAATCTGCAACAACTGAGCGTGGTCGCCGGGCTCAGTCCCTCCCATTTCGTGCGCGCCTTCAGCCACCATTACGGCATGACGCCCCACGCCTACCTGCTCGATCAACGCATCCGTCACGCCCGCATCCTGCTCAGGCAGGGGCACCCCCTGGCCGAGGTCGCCCTGGCGAGCGGCTTCGCCGATCAGGCGCATTTCCAGCGCCAGTTCAAACGGCGGGTCGCCGCCACCCCGGGCCAATACCGGTTGCAGCTCAGCCCTCGGCCAGCCCCAGGTAAGCGGCGCTGAACATCAGCAACAGGGCCATGGAGCGGTTGAACCAGCGCAACCGGCGGGGCTTGAGCAAGGCCTCCTGCAGGCAGCTGCCGGCATAGGCCCAGCAGGCGATGGAGCCCAGACAGATCACCAGATAGAGCGCGGTGAAGGAGACTATCTGCCCCATGCCGCCGGCACCGCCATAGGCCCCCATCCCCATGCTGGCCGCCAGCCAGGCCTTGGGGTTGAGCCACTGCATCAGGGCACCGTACAGGAAGGCGGGTGGCCTCCCGTCGGCCTGCTCCACCCGGCCCCCGTCCATCGCCTGCTGCCAGGCCATGTAGCAGAGGAAGAGGATGCCGCCCCAGTGCAGGGTGCCAGCCGCCATGGGCCACCGTGACAGGGCGGCGCCGAGACCCAGTCCCATCAGCAGGAGCAGCAGGATAAAGCCCAGCGTTGCCCCCACCACGTGACGCAGGCTGGCACAGAAACCATACTGGGCCCCCGTGCTGAGGGCGACCAGATTGACCGGGCCGGGGGAGATGGACATGGCCAGGGCAAAGCCGGCCATGGATAACAACAGACTCGCGTCCATGGGAACTCCTCATCGATAGGGAGCCCCACACTAGCTGGCGGGCGGTGCCGGGTATTGAAGGAAATTGCGATCCCGCCCCACTGCATGACAGCCCGCATTGCGGGCTTAGCACCAGCCACCGCTTGCGGTAAACTGGCTCTCAATCATCTATTCGCAGGACATGTCAGTGGACCAGTTTGCCCATATCAACGCCCAGGATGCCCACCAGAAGCTGGAGGCCGGTGAGGCCCGCCTCGTGGACATTCGCGATCCCCAATCGTTCGAGGCGGCCCACGCGGTCGGCGCCTTTCACCTCACCAATGGCAGCCTGGTTCGTTTCATGAACGAGGTGGACTTCGACACCCCGGTGATCGTGATGTGCTACCACGGCAACAGCAGCCAGGGCGCGGCCCAGTACCTGCTGCAACAGGGCTATGACGCCGTCTACAGTCTGGATGGCGGCTTCGAGGCCTGGCGCAGGGAGTTCCCCATTCAGGCGGGGGACGCATGACGGAGGCAGGCAACTCCCCCTCATCCGGCATGATCCAGCTGCTGGTGCTGGGCGACGCCCGCATGGCCCAGGCGCTGGTGGACTACCTCGCCACCCTGGGCATCCCGTGCGAGCTGACCCAGTCCGAGCTCGGCGTCTCTGTCTGGCTGGCGGACGAACGGCGCCTCGCCCAGGCCCAGCTGGAGGTGAAGCGCTTCCTGGCCGAACCGAACCACCCCCGCTACATGGAAGCCTCCTGGCAGTCCGGCCGGGCCGATGCCCGCATCGACTACAGCAAGGGAATGACGGATCCCATCACCGACTTTCTCCATCAGGCGGGGCCCCTGACCCTGGTGGTCATCATCGCCTGTCTGGCCGTCTATGCCCTCGACGCCATCGGCCTGCCCATCTTCGACCAGCTGGCGTTCCATCCGACCCTGGCCCAGTTCACCGACTGGCAGGCGTGGCGCTACATTACCCCGGCCTTCATCCACTTCTCGGTGCTGCACCTGGTGTTCAACCTGCTGTGGTGGTGGTATCTGGGGGGCCAGATCGAGCAGCGTCTGGGCAGCGGCAAGTTGTTTATCCTGCTGATCGTCGGCGCAGCCCTGCCCAACGTGGCGGAGTTCTTCGCGAGCGGCCCGCGCTTTGGTGGCCTCTCCGGGGTGGTCTATGCCCTGCTCGGCTACTGCTGGCTACGCAGCAAGCTGCAACCGGCCTGCGGCCTCAGCCTGCCGCCGGCGCTGATGGGCTTCATGCTGTTCTGGATGGCGCTCGGCTTCTTCGATCTGCTCGGCACGCCCACCGCCAACATTGCCCATCTGACGGGTCTGCTGGTGGGCCTGCTGCAAGGCTGGCTGGATCGGCACCACAGACCCACCTGATCCACAGCTATTGCTCTGATTGCCACAGACGAAAACGCCGCCCCTTGGGGCGGCGTTTTTATTGGCTTACCAAGATAGCTTACTGCTTGAGCATGCTGGCGTCGGTCACCTTGACCGCGGTGCCACCGCTCATGAAGAAGCTGCCGAACTGGGTCTGCATCTCGGTCGTGACCGCACCGGTCGGATCGAAGTTGTCATCCGGTGCCAGCAGCGAGCTGTGACCACCGGCCAGGAAGCGGGCCGCGTGGTGGTTGGCCGCGCCGGTTGCGGTCAGCGGCTGCAGTGCCAGCATCCGGAACAGTGGCTCGGTGCCTCCCAGCGGCGCGCTCGCGATGCTGTTCGGGATCACCTGATCCGACAGGCTCAGGGCGCCGTCACCGACAATTTCGGTGGCAAACAGCGGGAAGTCCGCCTTGATGCCACGGGCCAGGTTGATCGGGTCAGCCGAATCCAGCACCGACTGGGCCGCGAAAACGTAGCTCTGCAGCGTACCGGCGGCCGTCGCCTGAGCGGTAGCGTCCAGGCTCGGCAGGAACTCGTTGACGAAGCAGCTCGCTACCGCCGTCTTGCAGCTCGGGGCATAGGCGGTGAAAGCCGTCTTCAACTCCGGGCTGCCGCCGGTCAGCACGCCCATCTTGATGGTCGGGCCGAAGGTCGGCGAGTTCAGCAGCAACGGCGCTATGCCGCCACCCGGCATGGCCAGGCCACCGGTGTCGAACTTGAACAGGGCATCCGCCTGGGGATTGCCGAGGGACTGGTTGGCGACTGCCAACAGGTTGGCACCCGAGATGGCCCCCAGGGAGTGACCGAGGAAGTGCACCTTGACGCCCGCCACGCCGATGGCTCCCTTGGCATTGGCCAGCCCCACCGCCAGACGCAGGCCCAGCAGATCCGCCACGCTCTGTTTCAGGTTGTCCCGCGCCACCGTCAGGTAGCTCAGGTTCAGATAGGGGGTCGGGTTATCGGAGGTGGTCACGGTCGCCATGCTGCCGCTCAGGGCATAGCCACGCTCACCGTGCAGCGGATGATCGATCACCACCAGGGCCACTTTCTTGCCCGCCTGGGCACCGGCCGCAATCTGACCCAATGCCAGGGCGTAGGCATTCTCCTTCACCGAAGTGACGCCGTGCTGATAGATGATCACATCGGTGATGGTGTTGAGCGCATCCTTGGCGAAGACGCGCATCGGTACGGACTGCACCTCTTCCAGTGCCGGCAGCGGGTTGAAGCGGCCGATATTCATCTCGGCATCCAGCGGCTTGCCGCCGGAGGTGAGGGTTACCCCAATCAGCTTGCTCGCCTCCGCCAGCAGTTCGGCCTGGCGGCTAGGATCGGCGATCAGCGCCCCCAGCAGGGCCGGGTCCACCCCGGCGCCCACCAGGCCGCCGATCACCTCGCTGTCCGAGGCTTTCAGGGCATTGGCGATGGCGTACAGGCTGGGGATGGCACCGTGCCAGGACTGGGTCCTGGCCTTGTCCCAGGAACCGGCGGTGGCCGGCGAGGAGAGGAAGTAAGGCAGCTTGACCGTGCCGCTGTAAACCTTGGTGGCTTGCGCCAGGCCGTTGAGCGGGGTGCCGGCGCCAAAGGCGGTAGCAATCGCATCCTTCTGCTCCTGGGGCAGGAACTGCTCGGCATCCAGCTGGGTCAGGAAGGCATTGCTGCCGGTCACCGCCAGGGTGTAGGTACCAGGCAGGCTGGTATTGCCCTTGGCATCCTGTTTCCACAGGACGGCGGCATCCAGGGTCGGGCTGCCCTTCAACACAGAGGCGGCCGCCCCTTTCACCGCCACCAGCACATCGGCACCGGACTGGGTACCAAACCAGTCGGAGAAGATCACGTGATCGCTGGTGATGCCGGTGGCAGCCTTGAACAGCCCTTCTTGCAGGGTGATCAGGCCGTTGATGGTCTGTTCCTGGGCATTGCTGCCGGTGTTGCTCTTGTAGTTGCTATAGTCGCTGCCCGGCTTGAGGGGATTGCCGCTGCTGTCTTTGAGCGCATCCGTGGCCACGATCATGTAGTAGGAAGAGGGATTGAGCGGCTTGAGCGGCACCAGGTTCAGCTTGCCGGCCGACTCGGCGACCACGAAGTCCACCCCGTAGGCCAGCACCTTCTTCACGCCGCTCGGGCGCAGAGCGGCGCTGTCAAAAGCCAGCTCCAGCAGATAGAGCGGGGCCACTGAGGCACCAAATTCGGTGGCCGTCGGCGCCTTGACGGTGATGCCGGAGGCGGTCACCGGCACTATCTGGATGGCCTGGGTCGTGGACCAGCCATCCAGGGTGGAGAGTGCGGAGACCGGGTTGGAGAGATCGGCCGTTTCGGTCGAGAACTTCAGGGTGCCGTCGGTCGCGCGAGCAGCCAGGGCGCTGGGTCGGGTCGCATTGGAGCCACTCAGCAGGTAATCGAGATAGCTTGAGGTATCGCCTTTATTATCGTCACTGCCACCACAACCGCTCAGTAGCGCACTGAGGACCGCTGCATAAATTAGCTTTTTTTTCATATCCTTATCTCTTTTATGTTGTTATCCATGATGAGCCTGACGGGGTAGCGTCCAAACCCGACCGAACCATATTAACAGCAACGCAACAATTTATAAGCATCTGGTCGGTCATCTGATCTGATTTTTTTGTGTACAACATCAAGGAATTGGCATTGACCCCGCTGGCGGAGGGTAACAGCATTCGGCACAATGCCAGACCCGACCAGAGCCTGTTTGGACCCGACACGCAAAAAGCCACCCCGATCTCGGCAAAGAGGGGGATTTGTCGGTAGAATGGTCCATTGCTTAAGGAGAACCCCATGATCGACCCGAAGAAACTGGAAGAGATCGCCAAACAGGTACACAACGCCCTGCCGCCCGGCATTCGCAGCATGGGTGAAGAGGTGGAGAAGAAGACTCGTCAGGTACTGCAGGCCCAGCTCAACAAGCTGGACCTGGTCAGCCGCGAAGAGTTTGATGTGCAGACCAAGGTGCTGCTGCGCACCCGGGAGAAGCTGACCGCCCTCGAGGCAAAGCTGGCCCAGCTGGAACAGCAACTCGGTGCCAAGGGTGAGTAATCACGCCGAACGTCGGGCTCGAACCACCTGCCTCGACGGCACATAAAACAAACCCCAGCCAGGCTGGGGTTTGTTGTTTCTGGAACAGCGAAGAGACGCCGGCTATCGCCTAGATAAACTCGTAGGCGTCGCCGAAGATCCGCTCTGGCTCGGCCCCCAGCACCTTGAACTCCTCCCGCGCCGCACCCGCCATCTCGAAGCGGCCCGCCACATAGATGTCGTAGTCGTGCAGGCTGACGAAGTCGTCCATGATGGCCTTGTGCACCAGACCCGTCTTGCCGGTCCAGTCGGCCTCCGGCTCCTGCACCACGGGCACGAAGGTGAGCGGCGCATAGTCCCGCTCCCACTGCAGCATCTGCTCCTGCTCATAGAGCCAGTGCGCCTGGCGCACGCCCCAGTAGAGGAACACCGGGCGCTTGCTGTCGCTGGCGATCAGATACTCCAGGATGGAGCGGGCGTAGGAGAAACCGGTGCCCCCCGCCATCAGGATCAGGGGACGCGGCGATTCGTCACGCAGGAAGGCCTTGCCCGCCGCCAGTTCGATCTCGATCTCGCCCTGCTCGCGCATGCGGGCCAGCACCTGGCCGGCATAGGCGTTTTCAGGGGTGGCGCCTATCTGCAACTCCAGCACACCGGAGCGGGTCGGCGAGTTGGCGATGGAGAAGGGGCGCTTGTCCGAGTCGCTCATCACCACCAGCAGATACTGGCCCGGCTTGAAGCTGATGGCTTGCTGCGGCGCCAGGGCCACGTGCCAGATGGTGTCGACATATTCGCGCAGTTCCTCTACGCGGCACTTGATACGTTGCATTCTTGTCCTTGTGACGGGCTCGCTCGGCCCGCTTCGCTCATTGATTCACTGTGATCTGGCGACCAGCGGCTGGTCAGGTCAGTCGAGCATACCCAATTCAGCCCGCTAATACCGATCTTTTGTGTCGGGACCAGCGGGCGCACAGGGTGAGGCTCAGTCGAGGATCTTCAGCTCGGCCCAGATCTCATCGATCCTGGCGCTGACGGCGGCATCCTGGACTATGGGTTGGCCCCATTCCCGGTTGCTCTCCCCCGGCCACTTGTTGGTGGCATCCAGCCCCATTTTGGAGCCGAGCCCCGACACCGGCGAGGCGAAGTCGAGGTAGTCGATGGGGGTGTGCTCGATCAGGGTGGTATCCCGCGCCGGATCCATCCGGGTGGTGATGGCCCAGATCACATCCTTCCAGTCACGGGCGTTGATGTCGTCGTCGCAGACGATCACGAACTTGGTGTACATGAACTGGCGCAGGAAGGACCAGACCCCCAGCATCACCCGCTTGGCGTGGCCGGGGTAGCGCTTCTTGATGGTCACCACCGCCATCCGGTAGGAGCACCCCTCCGGCGGCAGGTAGAAGTCCACTATCTCGGGGAACTGCTTCTGCAACAGCGGCACGAACACCTCGTTCAGCGCCACCCCGAGCACTGCCGGCTCATCGGGCGGGCGACCCGTGTAGGTGCTGTGATAGATGGCATCGCGGCGCATGGTCAGGTGGGTGATGGTAAACACCGGGAATTCGTCCACCTCGTTGTAGTAGCCGGTGTGGTCCCCATAGGGACCCTCCGGCGCCATCTCCCCCGGCTCCAGATAGCCTTCCAGCACGATCTCGGCGCTGGCGGGCACCTCCAGATCGCAGCTCAGGGCCTTCACCACCTCGGTGCGGCTGCCCCGCAACAGGCCGGCGAAGGCGTATTCGGAGAGGGTGTCGGGCACCGGCGTCACGGCGCCGAGTATGGTCGCAGGATCGGCGCCGAGCGCCACCACCACCGGGAAACGCTCTCCCGGGTGGGCCTCCTGCCACTCGCGAAAATCGATGGCGCCGCCGCGGTGATCCAGCCAGCGCATGATCAGCTTGTTCTTGCCGATCTTCTGCTGGCGATAGATGCCGAGGTTCTGCCGTTTCTTGTAGGGGCCGCGGGTGATGGTCAGCCCCCAGGTGACCAGCGGCGCCACATCGCCGGGCCAGCAGTGCTGGATCGGGATCTGATCCAGGTCGACCGCCTCCCCTTCCTGCACTATCTGTTGGCAGGGGGCGGAGGAGAGCCGCTTGGTCGGCATGTTGAGCACCTGCTTGAAGATCGGCAGCTTCTCCATCAGCTCCTTGAGACCGCGGGGCGGCTCCGGCTCCTTCAGATAGGCTAGCCAGGTGCCCACCTGACGCAGGGCACCGACGTTGGGCTGACCCATGCCCATGGCGACCCGATCCGGGGTGCCGAACAGGTTCGTCAGCACCGGCATGCCGTAGCCCTTGGGGTTTTCGAACAGCAGGGCCGGGCCACCCGCACGCAGGGTGCGATCGCTGATCTCGGTCATCTCCAGATAGGGGTCTATCTCGCGGCTGATGCGCTTGAGCTGTCCGTTTTGTTCCAGCTGCGCGATGAAATCACGCAAGTCCTTGTATTTCATGAAGGTACCCTAGCGGGTTCAGGAGGTGCCGCATTATAACCCCGGCCGCGCATCCGGTGTACCCGTATCGGGCAGCATGACGGACGAGGCGTGACGCCACTCCTGCCGGGTGAGCCTGTCGGCCAGTTGGGCCAGCAGCCTGGGCTCGTCCATCTGCAGCAACAGACCGGCCACCAGGCCGCCATATTGATGCTTGCCGAGTTCGACCAGCAGATATTGCTGGGCCGTGTCCGGCAGCGGCGAGAGCTGGCTGAGCTGATGCAGGGCGGGGATCATCAGGCGGTCGTTGCGGCTGGCGGAAATCAGCAGATCGCTCGCCTCCTGACCTTTATAGAAGCGGATAATAGTGTGCAGTGCCGCAAGACTGTCGTGATCCACTGGCTGACGCCACAGTTTCTGGTAGAGGGCGGGATCGCCGGTGCGCTCGATGAGGTGCAGCAGCAGCCGGTTGTCCGGCAGGAAGAGGTTCAGGGAGGCCAGCCGCCTGGCCTCTCGCCTGAGCACGGGGGCGGACTGGTCGTCGAGCACCGTCAGCAGCGCCTGCTGCTGCCGGGCCAGCTCAGGGTTGCGGCTGAAGTAGAGCTGCTTGTAGTCGAAGCGGTTCTGCTCCAGCAGTTGACGGTAGTTGTCCTGCCAGGCCAGCTGTTGCCAGCGGCTCAGCACCAGCCGCGCCTCGGCGGCAAAGTCGTAGGCGGGCAGCTGGACCAGAAAACCGTCCACCTCCCCTTCCACCAGCCATTGCGGCGCCCTGGCGGCCTTGCTGCGCACCCAGGCCAACAGCGCGGGGGACGGTGTCGTCGCCGACTTGAGGCCGCCGAGCAGTTGATACAGCAGATACTCGCGCTGGCCCACCGCCAGGGTCGCGAGCAGGGAATCCATGGCGGCAAACTGCCCCAACCTCAGTCGATTGTTCAGATAATCGAGATGCCCCTGAACCCCCTCGTCCGCCACCAGAGGCGCCCGCAACTGCGGGGGAGCGTCGGCCTGCACAGGTGCAGCCATCAGCCAGCCGAGCCATAAGAGAAATACCAGCTTCATGACGTCCCTGTCCTTGTGACATCGAGGCTTCACATACTACTCAGCCCGCCGGGAAATAGATAAACAAAAACCGCGACCTGGGCCGCGGTTTTGTCATGCCAGCAGGCAGTTACTTCTGCTGACGCTTCATGGAGTCAAAGAACTCGTCGTTGGTCTTGGTGGCTGCCAGCTTGTCGATGAGGAATTCGATGCTGTCGATCTCGCCCATGGGGTGAATGATCTTGCGCAGTATCCACATCTTCTGCAGCTCGTCCGGTGCGGTGAGCAGCTCTTCCTTGCGGGTGCCGGAACGGGTGATGTCGATAGCCGGATAGACACGCTTCTCGGCGATCTTGCGCGAGAGGTGCAGCTCCATGTTGCCGGTACCCTTGAACTCTTCGTAGATCACCTCGTCCATCTTGGAACCGGTGTCGACCAGCGCGGTGGCGATGATGGTCAGGCTGCCGCCTTCCTCAACGTTACGGGCGGCGCCGAAGAAGCGTTTGGGGCGGTGCAGGGCGTTGGCATCCACACCACCGGTCAGTACCTTGCCCGATGAGGGGATGACGGTGTTGTAGGCACGAGCCAGACGGGTGATGGAGTCCAGCAGGATGACCACATCCTTCTTGTGCTCGACCAGACGCTTGGCCTTCTCGATCACCATGTCGGCAACTTGGACGTGACGGGATGCAGGCTCGTCGAAGGTGGAGGCGATCACTTCACCCTTCACCATACGCTGCATCTCGGTCACTTCTTCCGGACGCTCGTCGATCAGCAGGACGATGAGCTCACAGTCCGGGTGGTTGTAAGCGATGCTCTGGGCGATGTTCTGCAGCAGCATGGTCTTACCGGCCTTGGGCGGCGCCACGATCAGGCCACGCTGGCCTTTACCGATGGGGGACGCCAGGTCCAGCACACGGGCTGTGATGTCCTCGGTCGAACCGTTGCCGCGCTCCATGCGCAGACGCTCGTTGGCGTGCAGCGGCGTCAGGTTTTCGAACAGGATCTTGTTGCGGACGTTTTCCGGACGGTCATAGTTGACTTCGTTGACCTTGAGCAGCGCGAAGTAGCGCTCGCCCTCTTTCGGCGGACGGATCTTGCCGGAGACGGTATCACCGGTACGCAGGTTGAAGCGGCGGATCTGGCTCGGGGAGACATAGATGTCATCCGGGCCGGCCAGGTAGGAGCCATCGGCGCTACGCAGGAAGCCAAAGCCGTCGGTCAGGATTTCCAGCACACCGTCGCCAAAGATATCCTCACCACCCTTGGCGTGCGCCTTGAGGATCGCGAAGATGATGTCTTTCTTGTGCGCCCGAGCCAGATTTTCCAACCCCATGGATTCGCCAAGCTTGACCAGCTCGGACACAGGAGTGTTCTTTAATTCAGTCAGATTCATAGTGGTGAGAGTCTGTAAGCAAGGATTGAAATGAGGAGACAGTCTGCTGGATTGATGCTAATCGGATTTGACTTGCCAGGCTGTGGTGAAGCTATGAGTCGGCAAAATGGTTAGCAAACGAACGATAAACTAGCACCAATCGGGATGAGCGTCTAGGTGATAAAACACAAGGAGCGCATTATTGCAATGCGCTCCTTCTTGATTATTACAGGTTACCGTCCAGGAACTCTTTCAGCTGAGTCTTGGACAGGGCACCGACCTTGGTCGCTGCCACTTCGCCATTCTTGAACAGCAAGAGGGTCGGGATACCGCGAATGCCATACTTGGGCGGAGTGTCGGCGTTATGATCGATGTTCAATTTCGCCACAGTCACGCGACCGGCATATTCTTGGGCGACTTCGTTCAGGATCGGGGCAATCATCTTGCACGGACCGCACCATTCAGCCCAGAAATCGACCAGAACGGGGCTGTCGGCTTTGATTACATCGGCCTCGAAGCTGGCATCGCTCAGCTGAACAATCTTGTCACTCATCTCCAACTCCAGTCAGTAATTAAGGCTTTATTGATGGATCAACAAAGGCAATAGTTGCCCTATTTGAAATGATCCTGTTTATTATTGCAAGCCTAACCTGATAACCTACCGCCATGAGCAAAACACACCTTACGACCGAAAAATTCGCCCAAATGGGCCTCGAACCCGAAGTTCTGGCTGGTCTGGAATCAAAGGGATTTCACTATTGCACGCCCATCCAGGCACTGTCTCTGCCACTGCTGGTAGAAGGCCATGACCTCGCCGGTCAGGCCCAGACGGGAACCGGCAAGACCCTTGCCTTCCTGGCAGCGACCTTCAACTATTTGCTGACCCACCCGTTGACCCAACCGCGCCTGATCAATCAGCCGCGCGCCATCATACTGGCACCGACCCGTGAGCTGGCCGTCCAGATCTACAACGATGCCGAAGGCATGTCCGCCTCCACCGGTCTGAAGCTCGGTCTCGCCTATGGCGGCGAGGGCTACGACAAGCAGTTGGCCGTGCTGGAACAGGGTGTCGACATCCTGATCGGCACCACCGGTCGCATCATCGACTACTTCAAGTCCAAGGTCATCGATCTGGGCAGCATCCAGGTCGTGGTGCTGGACGAAGCGGATCGCATGTTCGATCTCGGCTTCATCAAGGACATCCGCTTCCTGTTTCGCCGCATGCCGCCGGCCACCGAGCGTCTGAGCATGCTGTTCTCCGCCACCCTCTCCCTGCGCGTGCAGGAGCTGGCCTACGAGCACATGAACCACCCGGAACACGTGCAAATCGAACCGGAACAGATGACAGGCGTGCGCATCAAGGAGGAGCTGTTCTACCCCTCCAACGAAGACAAGATGCTGCTGCTGCTCTCCCTGATGGAAGAGGAGTGGCCGGAGAAAGCCATCGTCTTCGCCAACACCAAGCATGTCTGTGAAGACGTGCATGCGTGGCTGGAGAACGACGGCCACCGGGTCGGCCTGCTGACCGGTGACGTGCCGCAGAAGAAGCGGATGAAGATCCTGGAAGAGTTCACCAAGGGAACGCTGGACGTCCTGGTCGCCACCGACGTGGCCGCCCGTGGTCTGCACATCCCGGACGTGACCCACGTCTTCAACTACGACCTGCCCGACGATGCCGAAGACTATGTACACCGTATCGGTCGTACCGGTCGTGCCGGCAAGAGCGGTCACTCCATCAGCCTGGCCTGTGAAGACTATGCCTTCAACCTGCCGGCCATCGAGGAGTACATCCACCACCCGATCCCGGTCAGCAAGTACGACCGCGAGTCGCTGCTGGATGACGTGACCGCCCCGAAACGGGTGTTCCGCAACCGCCAGCCGGTGAACCGCAACATGCGGGATCGCCAGGGTGGTGGCAACAGCAACAACCGCCGCCGCCCGCCCCGCAAGAACTAAGGGACCGGGCCCAGTTGCACAACTCGCCGCTCTATGCCGCCATCGACCTCGGCTCCAACAGCTTCCATATGCTGGTGGTGCGCGAGGTCGCCGGTGCCCTGCGCACCGTCACCAAGGTCAAGCGCAAGGTGCGCCTCGCCGCCGGTCTCGACTCCGAGTTTCGTCTCAGCCGCGCCGCCATGGAGCGGGGCTGGGACTGCCTGCGGCTGTTCTCCGAGCAGTTGCAGGACATCCCCTCCGACAACATCCGGGTAGTAGGCACCGCCACCCTGCGGCTTGCCACTAACGTCGATGAATTCCTGAGCGAGGCGGAACGGGTACTCAACCACAGCATCGAGATCATCTCGGGCGAGGAAGAGGCCAAGACCATCTACGAGGGGGTCTCCTGGACCTCCGCCGGGGAGGGCAACCGACTGGTGATCGACATCGGCGGTGCCAGCACCGAGCTGGTGATCGGCGAGCACAGCGAGGCGAAGCTGCTCAACAGCCTGCACATGGGCTGCGTTACCTGGCTCAACAATCACTTCGGTGACGGCGAGCTGAGCGAGACCCGCTTCAACCAGGCCATCGCCGCCGCCAAGGCGGTGATGGCACCGGTCGCGGAGGATTACCGCGCCCTGGGCTGGCGTACCTGTGTCGGTGCCTCCGGCACCGTCCAGGCGCTGCAGGAGATCATGCTGGCACAGGGCAAGAGCGAGCGGGTCACCCTGCCGAAATTGCAGGAGCTGATGGGTCAGGCCATCGCCTGTGGCCGGCTGGATCGACTGCAGCTGGAAGGACTGGCGGCCGAGCGGCTGACCGTGTTCCCCTCCGGCCTCGCCATCCTGATCGCCATCTTCGAGACCTTAGGGATAGAGAGCATGACCCTCGCCGGCGGCGCCCTGCGCGAAGGCCTGATCTACGGCCTGCTCGGCAACAACCACGACTGTGACGCCCGGGATCGCACCGCCGACAGCCTGATCAGCCGCTATCAGCTGGATAAAGAACACGCCGAGCGGGTGCGCGACACAGCCGTCGAGGCGTTCAACCAGCTGCAACCAGCCTGGCGCCTCTCCAAGCGTTACGGCCGCCCGATCCTGCGTTATGCGGCCCTGCTGCACGAGATCGGTCTCTGTATCGAGTACAAGAAGGCGCCGCAGCACGCCGCCTACATCATCGACAACATCGACATGCCGGGCTTCACGCCGGCCCAGAAGAAGCTGTTGTCGGCCCTGCTGTTCAACCAGCGGGACGAATTCAAGCTGGACACCCTGGAGAAGCAGGGCGCCGTCACCGGCCGCCAGGCGATCCGGCTGGCCCGCATACTGCGCATCTCCCTCATCCTCTGCATGCGCCGTACCCAGGGCACAGTGCCCAGCTTCCTGCTGCAGGCCGATGAAGAAGCGCTGACCCTGACCCTGCCCAAGGGCTGGCTGGACGAACACTATCTGCGCGCCAGCGAACTGCGGCTCGAGGTAGAGCGCCAGCAGAAGATGGGCTGGCCCACCCACCTGCTGGAAGCCTGATCTTCCCCTCTCGAAGGAGAGCCCCATGACGGACTATCAACCCATCAGCTGTGACCTCTACGACTGGCTCGAGATCGCCGCCAGCTGGCAGTTGCCGGTGACACTCACCAGCCGCGAAGGACGGCAATGGGCAGACAAGATCCGCACCATAGAGGCAAGGGACGGCGTCGAGTATCTGCTGCTCGACAGCGGCGAGCGACTGAGTCTGGCGGATCTGGCCACCTTGGATCTGATCTGGCAGGGGGAGCAGAAGCGGGTGCGCTTCATCCCGGAAGGCTGATCCTGTGCAGCGAATAAAAACAGAGGGCCAGCTATGCTGGCCCTCTGTTTTTATGTTCGTGTTGCCCTGATGTCGGCCTACCCCGCCAGCGCCGCCATCACATAGACGTCGAAGCGGTTGCTCTTGGTCTCGATGGCCATGCTCGGCTTCTGCTCGTTGAGCCAGCCCGCGTAGTCCGGCCGCTTCACCACCACCCGCTTGTCGGCCATCTGCAACGCTGCTGGCAGCAGGGCATCCGCGTCCAGATCCGGCCCCACCAGGGACTGAAACACCCGCATCTCTTTCTTCACCAGCGCCGACTTCTGCTTGTGGGGGAACATGGGGTCCAGGTAGATGACATCCGGTCGCTCGGCCAGCGCCAGCAGGTTGTCCACCGCCGGGCCTTGCAGCAGCTGCATCCGCTCGCGCACCCAGGGCCCGATCTCGGGATCCTGCGCCGCCCGCGTCAATCCATCCTGCAGCAGGGCCGCCACCACGGGGCTGCGCTCGATCAGCGTCACCTTGCAACCCAGCGAAGCCAGCACGAAGGCATCGCGCCCCAGCCCCGCCGTCGCATCCACCACGGTCGGCATGGCCCCCGCCTTGAGCCCCACCGCCTTGGCGATGGATTGGCCCCGGCCGCCACCAAACTTGCGTCTGTGGGCCACGGCGCCGTCCACGAAGTCCACGTGGACGGCCCCCAGCTTGGGTTCATCCAACTTGCGCAGCTCCAGCCTGGTCTCGGTCAGCACCAGGGCGAAGGGCGCGGGAAAGTCGACCCCTGCCAGCCGCAGCCGCAAGGCATCGAGCTCCCCTTCACGGGCGGGCACTTCACTGAAAACCTGGATATGGTGCATAACGAAGACTCATGACGGCATGGAGCCGAGCATGATAGCAGAAGCGGGGGATCAGCTCACGATGGTCAGATTGGCCAGGTTCATCCCCTGCCGGTTGAGGGTCAGGTATTCCACCAGGTCGTCGTAGGGCAGTGGGCGGCTGAGCAGGTAACCCTGGGTGAAGGCACAACCCTTCTGGCAGAGGAAGTTGAGCTGCTCGCGGGTCTCGACCCCCTCGATCACCACCTGCATGCCGAGGTTGTGCACTATGTTGATGATGCCGTCGAGCAGCAGCCTGTCCTGCTCGTTGAAGGGGATGTGGCGCACGAAGGAGCGGTCGATCTTGACCAGATCCACCGGGAAGGTGCGCAGGTAGTTCAGTGCCGAGTAGCCGGTGCCGAAGTCATCGATGGCCAGCTTGCAGCCCGCCTCGCGCAAGGCATCGATCCGCACCCTGTGCTGATCGCTGGTCTCCATCAACAGGGACTCGGTGATCTCTATGATGATGTCCTTGGGGTCCAGGCCGAAGTGATGGATCACCCTGAGCCACTCGCTGGCCTCGGGATCGATTGTCTGGAACTCCAGGGTGGAGCGGTTGATGGACATCTGCAGCTCCGGGAAACCGGACTGCTGCAGCCGGGCCAGATCGCGACAGGACTGCCACAGCACCAGCGCCCCCAGCCCCTGAATGAGCCCCGCCTCTTCCGCCAGCGGAATGAAGTCCGCCGGCGAGACCTGACCCCAGTGGGGATGGTACCAGCGCACCAGCGCCTCCAGCTTGGCGACCCGGCCGCTGCGGTTGTCCCAGATCGGCTGATAGGCCATGGTCAACTGCCCCAGCTTGATGGCCTCCGCGAGATCCTGCTGCATCTGGTGACGCTGGCTCACCTCCTCGCGCATGGAGGAGCTGTAGGTGCCGATCGGTCGCCCTTGCCGTTTGGCGACGAACAGCGCCTGCTCGGCATTGCGCAGCAGCTCATCACTATCGGTGCCGTCGTTGGGGCAGAGGGTGATCCCCAAGGTCGCCGTCACATAGAGATGCTGGTTGGCCAGCATGAAGGGACGGGCGAAGCCGCCTATCACCTGCTTGGCAAACACCTCGGCCTGGCGGCGGTTGACGATGCCCGGCACCAGGAAGGCAAACTCGTCGCCGCCGATGCGGGCCACCAGATCCTCGGTGCGCACCCGGCTCACCAGCCGATCCGACACCTCCCGCAGCAGGGCATCGCCAACATGGTGATCCATGCTGTTGTTGACCGCCTTGAAGTTGTTGAGATCCAGCACCATGAGCGCGAAGCGCTCACCCCGCTCGCAGAAGCGGCTGAGGCAGCGGCCAAACAGCCAGCGGTTGGGCAGGCCGGTGAGATTGTCATAATTCGCCTGGGCCGCGATCTTCTGCTCCGCCAGCTTGGTCTGGGAGAGATCGCTGAAGATGGCGATGTACTGACTGATCCGGCCCCCTTCCCGCAAGGCGCTGATCATCAGCTGCTGGGGATAGAGCTTGCCGTTCTTGCGCTTGTTCCACACCTCGCCGCGCCAGATCCCGACCCGCTCCAGGGCGTGATACATGTCGGCGTAGAAGGTCTGATCGTGCAGTCCGGACTTGAGCAGGCTGGGGCGCTGGCCACGGGCCTCCTCTTCGCTGTAACCGGTGATCTTCTCGAACGCCGGATTCACCGAGATGATGCGACTGTCCACATCACACACCAGGATGGCTTCGGAGAGGTTGTCATAGACCCGGTGGGAGAGCTTGAGTTGTTCGGCGTGGCGCTTGATGGGATCGATGTTTTCCAGCACCAGCATCAGGTAATCGGGGCGCAGTTGCTTGTCGCGGATCAGGGTTACCGTCACCCGGCCCCAGAGCACGGAGCCATCCCGGTGCAGGTAGCGTTTCTCCTGGGTGAAGGCGTGCCTCTCCCCCCGTCTGAGCTCTTCATAGTAGGGAATGCTGACCAGCCAGTCTTCCGGGTGATTGATCTCGGCAGCGGTGCGCTGCTGCAGCTCATGCTGGTTGTATCCCAGCATCTTCTCGATGGCCGGATTGACCCAGATGATCTTCCCCTCCAGGTCGAGCTTGCCGATGCCGACCGGGGCATGGGACATCATGGTGTCCAAAAAATGAGGGTGCTCCGGCTGTGTCTGCAACGGCTGGGGGCGAGACTGCTGCTGGTACATCAGCGCCAGCTCGCGACCGGCGATCGGCGCCAGCAGGCGCAACAGGCCCATGACCTTGTCCATGCTGGGCATGGCCCGCTTGAACATGACGCTGCACAGCCCCACGGTCTCGCCCTGGGCATCCTTCAGCGCGACACCGGCGTAACCCTTGACCTGGCAACGCTCCAGCACGGCGGCATGGGGAAACAGCTGCCGGATGCGATCGTTGAACCAGGCTTCACCCTGCTGCATGACGATCTCGCCCGGGGTGCCGGCGAGGGGAAAACTGTAGGAATCGATGTCGAGGGAGGCGGGATGAGCGGCATGTATGGTAAAAAATAGGCCCGAATGGTCCCCACCTGAAACGAGGACGAGATCCGCCTCAACCGCTTTGGCGATTTCACTCACAAAGGTATCGAAATATCCTTTGCCGCTCAGATGAGACAGGCTTGAGATGATTTGATAGACAGACTCGAGTGCTCGCCTCATGGCAAGGTTCTTTCTCTCCCTGGAAGGTAGAACCCGACTCTACTCAAGAGGCGGGGACAGTGCAAATGTGCACTCCGCAAGATATTAAAAAGCTTTGAGAAAAGGGACCAAAAGGTCCCTTTTTATCTCAAAAAACAAGCGTCGATCCCACTATGACGTGGAACTGTACCTGCTTGAAGCCATGCCGCGACAGGTACGGAATATCACACCGCGATCCCGCTGTGGCGCAGCAGGGCATCCACCTGGGGCTCTCGACCCCGGAAGGCGCGGAACAGTTCCATGGGCTCTTTCGAACCGCCCTTCTCCAGGATGTTCTTCAGGAAGGACTGGCCGGTGGCCGGGTTGAAGATCCCCTCTTCCTCGAAACGGGAGAAGGCATCCGCCGACAATACTTCGGCCCACTTGTAGCTGTAATAGCCCGCCGCATAGCCGCCGGCGAAGATGTGGGAGAAGCTGTGCTGGAAACGGTTGAACGCGGGCGGCGTCAACACGGCGACCTGGCTGCGCACCTCCGCCAGCAGGGCGGGCACCCGCTCGGGGTGGGCCGGATCGAACTCCTGGTGCAGGCGGAAATCGAACAGGGCGAACTCCAGCTGGCGCAGCATCTGCATCGCCGCCTGGAAGTTGCGGGCGGTCAGCATCTTCTCCAACAAATCCACTGGCAGCGGCTCGCCGGTTTCATGATGACCGGAGATAAAGGCCAGCGCCTCGGACTCCCAGCACCAGTTCTCGAGGAACTGGCTCGGCAGCTCCACCGCATCCCAGGCCACGCCATTGATACCGGCCACCCCGGCCACGTCGATGGTGGTCAGCATGTGGTGAATGCCGTGACCGAACTCGTGGAACAGGGTGACCACTTCGTTGTGGGTGAACAGCGCCGGCTTGCCATCCACCGGGCCGTTGAAGTTGCAGGTCAGGTAAGCCACCGGCTTTTGCAGCGAGCCATCCTGACGGTAGCGACGACCCAGGCAGACATCCATCCAGGCGCCGCCCTGCTTGTGTTCGCGGGCGTAGAGATCGAGGTAGAAGCTGCCACGCAGCTCGTCTTCGCTATCGAAGATGTCGTAGAAACGCACGTCCGGATGCCAGGTATCGATGCCGAGGCGCTCGCGCACCTTGATGCCAAACACCCGGCGTACCACCTCGAACAACCCCTTCACCACCTTGTTGGCGGGGAAGTAGGGACGCAGTTGCTCGTCGGAGATGGAGAATTTGTGCTGCTTGAGCTTCTCGGCGTAGTAGGGAATGTCCCAGGCCGCCAGCTCGCTCTGGCCGTGTTGCTCGGTGGCGAAGGCGCGGATCTCTTCCAGCTCCGCCTTGCCCTGGGGCAGGGATTTCGCCGCCAGATCGGTGAGGAAGCCCACCACCTGTTCGGTCTTGTCCGCCATCTTGGTCGCCAGGGACAGCTCGGCGTAGTTGCCAAAGCCGAGCAGTTGGGCCAGCTCGCGGCGCAGGGATAAGAGCTCGGTCATGATGGCGGAGTTGTCCCACTTGCCGGCGTTGGGGCCCTGATCCGAGGCACGGGTGGTGAAGGCCTCGTACAGCTCGGCGCGCAGTGCGCGGTTGTCCGCATACATCATCACCGGCAGGTAGGAGGGGATGTCCAGGGTGAACAGCCAGCCCTGCTGACCCTTGTGCTCCGCCAGTTGGCGGGCGGCGGCCAGGGCACTGGCGGGCAACCCGGCCAGCTCGGCCTCGTCAGTCACCAGCTTGCTCCAGCCCTGGGTCGCGTCCAGCACGTTGTTGCTGAAACGGGAGGCCAGTTCGGAGAGGCGGGCCTGGATCTCGCCATAGCGCTGCTGCGCCTCGGCAGACAGGCCGATGCCGGACAGACGAAAATCGCGCAGGGTATTCTGGATCTCCTTGCGCTGGGCACTGCTCAGCAAGGGGAAGTCGTCGCTCTCTGACAGTGCCAGATAGGCCTGATAGAGGCCCTCATGCTGACCGACATAGGTCTGGAATTCGGACAGCAGCGGCAGGCAGGCGTCGTGGGCTTCACGCAACGCCTCGCTGTTGAGCACGGAATTGAGGTGACTGACCGGCGACCAGATGCGCGCCAGCCGATCGTTGACCTCTTCGAGCGGGGCTATCAGGCTGTCCCAGGTGTGGGGATCCCGCTGGGTCAGCACGTCTTCGATCTTCTGTTTGCAGTCGGCGATGGCCTGCGTCACGGCAGGCTGTACCTGGTCGGGACGGATCTGGCTGAAGGGGGGCAGTGCGTCCATTGTCAGCAAAGGGTTGTTCATGACTGGGTACCTCTAAATGCTCTACAGCCCCTGCCGTCCAGAAGCTTGCTTGGACCACCTAAGATGTAGGCAGAAACCCCATTAATCAAGCCTTTGCCGCCGAGAGCGCGGCCAGTTACCCATTTTTCGCCAAAACTCGTTCATTTAATAGCCAGATCGACTGCCAGAAACGAGGATGCCGGTCCAAAGACCGGCATCCTGAGGCACTGTGGCAGCGGGATCAGCGCTGTGCGTCTTCCTTCAACCACTGGGCAACCCGCTTGGCGAAGTAGGTGAGGATGCCGTCGGCACCGGCCCGCTTGAAGCAGACCAGGGACTCCAGGATGCACTCCTTCTCCTTCAGCCAGCCGTTCTGGATGGCTGCCATGTGCATGGCGTATTCACCGCTCACCTGATAGGCGAAAGTCGGCACGCCGAACTGATCCTTGACCTGACGGATCACGTCCAGATAAGGCATGCCCGGCTTGACCATGACGCTGTCGGCCCCCTCCTGGATATCCAGCGCCACCTCGTGCAGGGCCTCGTTGCCGTTGGCCGGATCCATCTGGTAGCTGGCCTTGTTGCTCTTGCCGAGGTTGCTGGCAGAGCCCACCGCATCGCGGAACGGGCCGTAGTAGCAGGAGGCGTACTTGGCGGAGTAAGCCATGATCTGCACGTTGATGAAGCCGTTCTCCTCCAGCGCCGCGCGGATGGCGCCGATGCGACCATCCATCATGTCGGACGGTGCCACTATGTCGGCCCCGGCGGCGGCATGGGAGAGCGCCTGCTTCACCAGGATCTCGGTGGTGATGTCGTTCAGCACATAGCCTTCGTCATCTATGATGCCGTCCTGACCATGGGTGGTGAAGGGATCCAGCGCCACGTCGGTGATGACGCCGAGCTCGGGGAAACGGGCCTTGAGGGCACGGGTCGCGCGCTGGGCCAGACCATCCGGGTTATAGGCCTCTTCCGCCATCAGGCTCTTGCTTTGAAGCGGTGTCACCGGGAACAGGGCGATCGCCGGGACGCCGAGCGCCACCAACTCTGCGGCTTCTTCCAGCAGCAGATCGATGGAGAGGCGATCCACTCCCGGCATGGAGGCGACGGCCTCGCGCTGGTTCACCCCTTCCAGCACGAATACCGGGAAGATGAGATCGTCGACGGTCAGCGTATTTTCACGCACCAGACGACGGCTGAAATCATTCTTGCGCACCCGGCGCAGGCGGCGACCCGGAAAGGCGCCCGGAAGAGTTATGGCCATGAATCACTCCTGGAATGGAAGTTGGAAGAACGCGGCTGAGGTGGCCCGGGTGTGGGCCAGCAAGGCCTCGGGCGTCTCACCACGACAGGCCGCCACCACCTTGGCGATGTGCGGCAAAAAAGCGGGTTCGTTGCGCTTGGGTCTGGATTTCAGATCCCGTGGCACCAGATAGGGGGCATCCGTCTCTATCATCAGCCGACCGGCCGGGATCCGGGCCACCTGCTCGCGCAGCAGCTGGCCACGGCGCTCGTCGCAGATCCAGCCGGTCACCCCGATATGCAGCCCCAGTGCCAAACACTCGTCCAGCTCGGCGTCGGCGCCGGTGAAGCAGTGCAGCACGGCGCCCGGCAGTTTGGGCAACCAGGGGCGCAGGATCTCGATGAACCTGGCATGGGCATCGCGGCAATGCAGAAACACCGGCATCGACAGCTCGGCGGCCAGGGCCAGCTGGGCGTCGAACACCGCATCCTGTACCGGCCGGGGGGAGAAGTCGCGATTGTAGTCGAGCCCGCACTCGCCGATGGCCACCACCTGGGGCTGGGCCGCCAGCTCGCGCAGCGTGGCCAGGGTGCCGTCATCGACACTCTTGGCATCGTGGGGATGCACCCCGGCGGTGGAGAAGCAATAGCCCGGCCAGCGGGATGCCAGCTCGGCGCTTGCGTCACTGCCCGCCAGATCGGTACCGGTGAGGATCAGCCCCTCGACCCCGGCGGCGCGGGCTCGAGCCACCAGTTCGGCTTGCTCGCCGGCAAACTGGCTGCTGGTGAGGTTGACTCCGATATCGATCATGGCGCGGGATACTCCGAACAAAAATAAGAGATTTCAGATAGTTGAAAAATATCTTCTGATTGGGGTCTTACCATACGCCTCGGGACGGGGCATGAAAAGAGGAAGGGAGCCTCAGCTCCCCTCATCCGTCTGTTCCTGCGACTCTTCGTCTTCTTTCCTGGTGTAGAAACGGGCGAAGAACAAGCCTATCTCCCACAGCGCCCACATGGGGATCGCGAGCAAGGTCTGGGAGAAGACGTCCGGCGGGGTCAGCAACATGCCCACCACGAACACCCCGACGATGACGTAGGGGCGTTTCTCCCGCAGGCTCTTGGGGTTGGTCACCCCGGTCCAGCACAGCAGTATGGTGGCCACCGGGATCTCGAACGCCACCCCGAACGCGAAGAACAGGGTCAGCACGAAGTCCAGGTAGCTGGCAATGTCGGTCGCCACCGTCACCCCGGCGGGCGCCGTGCTGGTGAAGAAGCCGAACACCAGCGGGAACACCACGTAGTAAGCAAACGCCATGCCGGCGTAGAACAGCACGGCGCTGGAGGCCACCAGAGGCATGATCAGCCGTCGCTCGTGCTGGTACAGACCGGGGGCGATGAAGGACCAGGCCTGATACAGCAGATAGGGGATAGCCACGAAGAAGGAGACCACCAGGGTCAGCTTGATCGGCGTGATGAAGGGGGTCGCCACATCCGTCGCTATCATGCTGGTGCCTGCCGGCAGCTGGCTGAGCAGCGGCTGGGCCACGAAGTCGTAGATGTCGTTGGAGAAATAGATGAGCGCGACGAACGCCAGCAAGATGGCCGAGATCGACCGCAACAGACGCGTCCTCAGCTCCACCAGGTGGCTGATCAGGGGTTGTTCGGTCTGACTCATGACCTCACCTCCCCTTTCTCTCTGGCGGCATCCTGGGCGACGGCGACTACCTCAGTCTCCACCGCACCCGGTTCAGGGACGGCAATGGCCTGCGCTACCGGTTCGGGAGCTGGCGTCGGGGTCGCCTGCGGCGGACGGATCTCATTTTGTGGCTCAGACTGTGGTTGGTAGGGGCGGTTCACCGACTGGGCGGCCGCCTTCAACTGCTCGATGGACTCCTGCAGCTCGGGACTGAGGTTGCTCATCTGCAACTGTTCGGCCTTCTTCAGATCGTTGTGCAGCTCTTGCAACTTGAGCTCCTGCTCCAGCTCGGACTTCACCGAGTTGGCGGTGCTGCGAATGAGCTTGATCCAGTGGGATGCCGTACGGATGGCGACCGGCAGCCGCTCGGGCCCCAGCACCACCAGGGCCACCACACCGATGACGACCAGCTCCCAAAAACCGATGTCAAACATGGCTTAGGCCTGATCTTTGTCTTTCTGCTTGGCGGTATCGGCACTGTTGGCCGCTTCGTTCAGCTGCTTGGGAGGAAACTCCGCATCCTTCTGCTCGGGTTTGGCATCGGCCGGATCGTCCGACAGCGCCTTCTTGAAACCCTTGACCGCCGCCCCGAGATCGCCGCCGATCCCGCGCAGCTTCTTGGTACCGAACAGCAGCACGACGATGACTGCGATGATCAACAACTGCCAAATACTGATACCACCCATGATATTTCTCCAAGATTGGCGCCCGAAGTGCGCGAGTTTGTCATTAACGGGAACGATGCTGATACCAGCCCAGCACTTTCTCCAAGATTGGCGCCCGAGGTGCGCGAGTATGTTATTGACGGAAAGGATGCCGATACCAGCCCGGCAAGTTCTCCGAGATTGGCACCGGAAAGCGCCGTTTTTTGTTTAGTGGGAACGGGTTTTCAGCCAACCAAGCAACCAGCATACACCGGCACCGGCGAGGGTTATTTGTCCCCACTCAATATGTTGTTTCTGGGTCAGCAAGAATACACCCACTAACAGTAGGCTGGCTCCAACCCCTAAGAGGTAGCGTGCCTGACCCTGACGATGGCTGTGCCGGCGGAAATCCGCAAACATCTGCTCGAAATGGTGTTGTTGATGACGGGCCTGGCGCAGGGTCTCGTAGACCAGCTCCGGCAGCTCCGGCAGCTTCTCCGCCCAGAACGGCGCCTTCTCCCGGATCGCATTCAGCACCGCCTTGGGCCCCACCTGCTCGCGCATCCAGCTTTCCAGATAAGGCTTGGCGGTCTGCCACAGATCCAGCTGCGGATAGAGCTGGCGTCCCAGCCCTTCCACGTAGAGCAGGGTCTTCTGCAGCAGCACCAGCTGCGGCTGCACCGCCATGTTGAAGCGGCGGGCGGTGTTGAACAGGTTGAGCAGCACGTGGCCGAACGAGATCTCGGACAGCGGCTTCTCGAAGATGGGCTCCAGCACGGTGCGGATGGCAAACTCGAACTCGTCCACCTTGGTGTCGGCAGGTACCCAGCCGGACTCCACGTGCAGCTCCGCCACCCGGCGATAGTCGCGGTTGAAGAAGGCGAGGAAGTTCTCCGCCAGGTAGCGCTTGTCTTCCCGGTTGAGGGTGCCGACGATGCCGCAGTCGATGCCGATCCAGAGCGGATTCTCGGGGTGCTCATGGGAGACGAAGATGTTGCCAGGGTGCATGTCGGCGTGGAAGAAGCTGTCGCGGAACACCTGGGTGAAGAACACCTCCACCCCGCGCTCGGCCAGCAGCTTCATATTGGTGCCGTTGGCCTCCAGCGCCGCGATGTCGGAGACCGGAATGCCATAGATGCGCTCCATCACCAGCACCTGCTCGCGACAGTGCTCGGTGAACACCTCGGGCACATAGAGGGCATCCGAGCCGGTGAAGTTGCGGCGCAGCTGGATGGCGTTGGCGGCTTCGCGCATCAGGTTCAGCTCGTCGAGTATGGTCTTGCGATACTCCTCCACCACCTCGATGGGGCGTAATCTCGCACTCTGGGGCGCGAAACGGGCCGCCAGACGGGCCAGCGCCTGCATCAGGCGCAGATCCGCCTCGATGACCGGCTCGATGTCGGGCCGGATCACCTTGATGACGATCTCGCGGCCATTCTCTTTCAACCTGGCGGTGTGCACCTGGGCGATGGAGGCGGACGCCAGCGGCGTCTCGTCGAATTCGTCGAACAGGGTCTCGATGGTGCAGCCCAGGCTCGCCTCTATCTGGCGACGGGCGGCCTGGCCGCAGAAGGGGGGCACCCTGTCTTGCAGCAGAGCCAGCTCCTCGGCGATGTCCGGCGGCAGGAGATCGCGCCGGGTCGACAGCATCTGGCCGAACTTGATGAAGATGGGGCCGAGGGCCTCGAAGGCGAGGCGGATGCGGGCACCGCGGTTCAGATCTGGCTGCTTGTTCTTGAGCCAGAACAGGCTGCGACGCAGCAGGCGGCCCGGCCAGGGCTGATAACGGGCAGGCACCAGCTCATCGATGCCTTGCTCCAGCAGTATGCTGACGATGCGATAGAGGCGCTTGAACTCCTTCGGGGTCATCAGCTCACCTGCTGTTCGAAGCGGGCGAGCCGCAACTCGACGGCCTTCATGTGCTGGGCCAGCAGCTCGACGTCGTCGTTGAAACTGGCGACCTCGAGCGGGCCGGGGGCGAGCCGAGCCTCTTCGGTCAGGTACTCGGCCAGCTGGCGCTGGGTGCGGCACAACTCGCGCCCCACTAGACGACGCGCCTGACGGGCACCGCCGCACAGGGTGTGGGCCAGTACGTCACCGGTATAGCGAGAGAGTTCTTCTTCCCAGTCGATGTCGAGCTCTCCCAGCAGGGCGCTGAACGCCTGTACCAGCTGGGGATCGCCGCTCAGATCGAGTCGCTCCTCGCGGATATAGCGGGTCAGGGCGGAAGGGTCTTTCAGCAGGCCAAGGGCCGTCAAGGAGAGGCTCAGCACCGCATCGGCCTCCCCCTCAAACTGAGCCAGCACGTCGAGGCGGCGCTCGGAGAACACAAACCAGAGCGGCTTGAGTTCACGCAACTCCAGCTTGAGCACCTTGCCCGCCAGCTTGCGCAGCCGCTCCGGGCTCTGTTTGTCGAGATTAAGCAGCTGGTTGAGGCTGGTTTCGATCACCGCGGTGACCATGGCATCCATCGGCATAGGCAACCTTAAAACTTGTATCCACGGTGCAGGGCGACGACCCCCTGGGTCAGGTTGTAGAAGTCCACCTGATCGAAGCCGGCGTTCTCCATCATGCCCTTCAGGGTCTGCTGATCCGGGTGCATGCGAATGGATTCCGCCAGGTACTTGTAGCTCTCGCTGTCGTTCGCAACCAGCTCGCCCATCTTGGGCAACAGCTTGAAGGAGTAGAGATCGTACAGCTTGGCGATCACCTCGCTCTCGGGCTTGGAGAACTCCAGCACCAGCAGGCGTCCGCCCGGCTTGAGCACCCGATACATGGAGGCGAGCGCCTTGTCCTTGTCGGTGACGTTGCGCAGACCGAAGCCGATGGTGATGACGTCGAAGTGATTGTCCGGGAAGGGCAGCGCCTCGGCGTTGGCCTGCACGTAGGAGACGTTGTTCGCCACCCCCAGGTTGCGCAGCTTGTCGCGGCCCACCTTGAGCATGGAGTCGTTGATATCCGCCAGCACGACCTGGCCGGTTTCACCGACGATGCGGGAGAATTTGGCAGTCAAATCCCCTGTACCACCGGCCAAATCCAGCACTTTCTGACCTTTGCGCACGCCTGAGCAGTCGATTGTGAAGCGCTTCCAGAGGCGGTGAATGCCGAACGACATCAGGTCGTTCATCAGATCATACTTGGCCGCCACCGAATGGAAGACGCCAGCCACCAGAGTTTCCTTCTCGGTCGCCGCCACGGTTTTATAGCCAAAATGCGTAGTATTCGTCTGTTCCGACATCCCTCAAACACCCATAGAGCAAAGAATGGCCGCCAGTTTACCAGAGCCGCCAGCGTCCGGACACCTTAAACCCGGCTCGCCACCAACTGCATTCCCAGTACCACCATGGCGAGGCAGAGGAAGACGTTGAGCGCCGTGTTGAGCAGCGCCTTCAGATAGGCCCCTTGCTGGGCCAGCAGCACGGTATCCAGGGCGAAGGAGGAGAAGGTAGTCAAAGCCCCCAGAATACCCACCATCAGCAGCGGTTTCATCGGGCTTTCCAGCACATGGCCGTGACTGATGAGCGCGAAGGCCAGCCCCATGATGAAGGAGCCGACCACGTTGACCGCCAGGGTACCGTAGGGGAAGTTGCGGCCGAGCATCAGGGCGAGCAGCTCGGTCATGCCGAAACGCAGGCAGGCACCGATGGCGCCACCGACGGCAACAAATAACCAGGTTTGCATAGTAACGGACTCCGTCGTGTCAGGCTGGCATTATGCAAAAGGTGCTCGCTTGGTGATAGTGGCGAGATCAAGACCGGGGTGGCTAGCGGCGAAAATCGACCACTTCCTCTGTCAGCAGGTGCAGCGAGGTGCTGGCCGGCCGGGTCTCGGCGATGACGCTGCCATGGCGGATGGAATAGCGCACCGGCACCTGGCGCCGCACCGCATCGAAGCCGTTCTCCGCCGGCAGGATCAGCAGGTTGGCGGGTTTGCCTACCTCAAGCCCGTAGCGATCCTGCACGTTGAGGGTACGAGCGCTGTGCTCACCGATCAGCTTCAGGCTGTCATTGATCTGCTCGTAGCCCATTAGCTGGCAAACATGCAGCCCCATGTGCAGCACCTGCAGCATGTTGCCGGTCCCCATGGGATACCAGGGATCGAACACATCGTCGTGGCCGAAGCAGACGTTGATGCCCGCCTCCAGCATCTCCTTCACCCGGGTGACACCGCGGCGTTTGGGGTAGGTATCGAACCGCCCCTGCAGGTGGATGTTCACCAGTGGGTTGGCCACGAAGTTGATGTCGGCCATCCGCAGCAAGCGGAACAGGCGGGAGGCGTAGGCCCCGTTGTAGGAGTGCATGGCGGTGGTGTGGCTGGCGGTGACCCTGGCACCCATGCCGCGCTCATAGGCCAGGGTAGCCAGGGTCTCGATGAAGCGGGACTGCTCATCGTCTATCTCGTCGCAATGCACATCGACCAGCACCTGATACTTGTCGGCCAGCTCGAAGATGTGATGCAGGCTCTCGATCCCGTATTCACGGGTGAACTCGAAGTGAGGGATGGCCCCAATCACATCAGCTCCCAGCCTGAGCGCCTCTTCCAGCAGGGCCCTGCCATTGGGATAGGAGAGGATCCCCTCCTGCGGGAAGGCGACTATCTGCAGCTCGACCCAGGGCTTTATCTCTTCGCGCACCTCCAGCATGGCCCTCAGGGCGATCAGGTTGGGGTCGGACACATCCACGTGGGTACGGACGAACTGGATGCCGTTGGCGATCTGCCATTTCAGCGTCTGGATGGCGCGCCGTTTCACATCCTCGTGGGTCAGCAGCGCCTTGCGCTCGGCCCAGCGCTCTATCCCCTCGAACAGAGTGCCAGACAGGTTCCAGCTCGGCTCACCCGCGGTCTGGGTGGTATCGAGGTGAATATGGGGCTCGATAAAGGGGGCGATGGCGAGCCCCCCTTCTCCATCCAGTTCAGACGCAGAGGAGAGCGATTTCGTCATGGGCTCTATGGCTCTGATATGGCCCTCATGGCAGAGGATCTGCCAAAAACCTTCCCTGTCAGCCAGACGCACATTCTGTATCAACATGTTTTTCTTCCCTATTTTAGGAAACCCAGGCCTTTTCCAACCCGGAACTTAGCTTGGATCAATTTAATAGAAAAGTGTTCACATTGAATACATATGAAAACGCTACCATTGATAAACAGACATAATAAGGGAGTAATCGGGATGAAAGCAGGATTGACCGAAATCGGAAGCGCCAGCCTGTTTCACGAGTATTTGCAGACGCTGGGCATTCGCAAACCCCCCTTGACCTCGATTGAAGACAATTGGGAATACAAGCGCGGGGAGAAACTGCTGGCTGCTATCCAGATAGAAAAGACGGGACAGGCCCGGTTCTATCTCGATGCCAGGCAGATATCGGTGAACTGAAAAATGCGGATACAAAAAAGCCTCCCGATTGGGAGGCTTTAATATTTAGTGGTGCTGATACCCAGAGTCGAACTGGGGACCTCATCCTTACCAAGGATGCGCTCTACCAACTGAGCCATATCAGCATACTAACTTGTCAAGACCACGCTGTGTGTCATCTCAAATTGGGTGCCTGGCAGTGTCCTACTCTCGCATGGCGAATGCCACACTACCATCGGCGCTACCGCGTTTCACTTCTGAGTTCGGCATGGGATCAGGTGGTTCCACGGCGCTATGGCCGCCAGGCAAA